>NZ_PSQF01000112.1:0-7560 GCF_003324125.1 Subdoligranulum sp. APC924/74
TTTTGGCAACGCAGATGCCGTGCCGCAGCCGCCGGAGCGGTGCTTAAGCCGTCAGGCGGGAATTGTGCGGTGTTGCCTTAAGAATTAAATGTCAGTTTAGCACAGAAAAATTCTGGAATCCTCTTGCTCTCATGCTGCATGAGGGACGTATACGCAAAGTATCCCTTAAAAATAAAAATGCAAATCGAAAGTGAGGCATGATGATCGAATGAATGATTTTGTTTATAACAGCGGCGTACGGATTATTATGCGATTGCGGAAAACTTGAACCGAACAGAATCCGAAAACCTGAACGGAAACCACATTTTTGCAGGCGGGCTGGCACGATTTGCGATATAATAGACAGCATACAAATCGAAGAGAGGGGAATGCTTTGATGGAACTGCAAAAAGGCCGCCCGATGGATACTACGGGCAGATTGGCCAAAGAAACCCGTACCTATGATTTACTGGATAGTCTTGGGATCGAATATAACCGCATTGACCATGCCCCGGCCATGACGATGGAAGTCTGCCAGGAAATTGACAAAACGCTGCAGGCGGTCATCTGCAAAAATCTTTTTCTTTGTAACCGTCAGGAAACCGCGTTTTACCTGCTGATGATCCCGGATACCAAGGTGTTCCACACCAAGGATCTATCCGCCCAGATCCACTCCGCGCGCCTGTCCTTTGCCAAGCCGGAATATATGGAAAAGTTCCTTGATATCACTCCCGGCTCGGTCAGTGTGCTGGGCCTAATGAACGATACCGAAAACCATGTGCAGCTTTTGATCGATGAAGATGTGCTGAACAGTGAATATGTGGGCTGCCACCCCTGCATCAATACTTCCAGCCTGCGCCTGCGCACAAAAGACCTGGTGGAAACCATTCTGCCCGCCATCCACCATGAATTTGTCCGGGTTAAACTGTAATTCTGTGGGGGTAAAGCAGAATGATTTTGATTATGGCAAAATGATGTAATGGCTTCGCCGATTTCTTACACATAAACCACTTTATAATCCAGAGTTATACCATATAGTGGTGCAACCGGCCAGGGGAGCTTTGCTTTTTTGAGTGATTCAAAAAGTGAAGTGTCCCTGGCATTCTTTTTGTCTTTTTCCATGCCTGCAGCAGGCAAAATTTACCGTAATACCGCGGTTGGTACCAGGGGACACACGGCCAAATGCCACATGCAGCACGCTGCCCCGCGCCGGAATGCGGCGTAACGTTAGCAGCCAACGGCATGGATGCGGCGCGCACTTTAACCTTGTTACTGACCACACCTCGTTTTATGAGCGTTACGGCTGGCAGTTTTACTGCATGGTGCAGGGCGATGGCGAGGAAGAGCCCTCGCGGTTGTATATCCATACGATGTAAAGCGTGTTATTGTTCGCTGTGCCCCGCAAGATGTCTGTAAGGTGCGATGCCCTCATTGCGCCGAGGAAGAACCCGAACGATTTATCATCCTCCCCAATAAAAGCATAAACAAAAAGCGGCGTGAACCCAATCACGCCGCTTTTTTAATCGTTAATGCAGATGATAAATATCGGATCGTCCCAATTATACGAAACCAAGCAATCTCTCTTAATACTCCGTCTCGCGGAACTTCAGGCTGCCGTTATCGCCCATTTCGTCCACAATGGCCAGGCTGGCCAGTTTGTAACCCTCGCGGCGCAGCTCGTCGCCGCCCGGCTGGAAGCCTTTTTCAATGCAGATGCCGATACCCGCCACACTGGCTCCGGCCTGCTGGCAGACATCCAACAGACCGCGCATGGCCTTGCCGTTTGCCAAAAAGTCATCCAGAATCAGCACACGGTCATTGGGGCCAAGGAACTTCTGGGCCAGGGTGATATTGTAATCTTTGCCGTAAGTATAAGAATGTACCGTGGAAGTGTACACATCGCCATCAATGTTTTTGCTTTTGGCCTTTTTGGCAAACACCACGGGCACATCAAAGTGGCGAGCCGTCATGCAGGCAATCGCAATGCCGGATGCCTCAATAGTCAGGATCTTGTTTACTCCGTCATCCTTAAAAATGCGGTAAAACTCCTCGCCGATTTTATCCAGCAGGTCAACATCCAGCTGGTGGTTCAAAAAGCAGTCAACTTTCAGCACATTGCCCGGGCGGACCTGCCCATCGCGCAGAATGCGGTCTTCCAAAAGCTTCATCTTAAGATACCCCTTTCATGTTTACCAACTATTATGCCTAATTCCGCCGCGTTTTTCAACCCTTAAAACCAGGTTTTTCATTTTTTTATTACAAACTTTGTCAATATGGTAGTTTGATAATATTTTGTAACCAAACTTTGTGCAAAACCGCCACAAAGGCTTTGGATTCCATCTGTAATTTATGCCGATATTCCGTATTGAAGATTTGCCAACTTAGCGGTATACTTTAGTTTAAATTACAGTTATGGGCTGTGCAACCCGTTCCGGCAGGCGTTTGCCCGCCGGAGACTGTAAATCATTAGGAGGGAATAACAATGAACAAAAAGGTCATCAGTGCAATGCTGGCTGCTTCCATGGCTGTCAGCCTGGCCGCCTGCGGTTCCACCGCTACTTCCGAAGCTACTTCCGCTGTCTCTTCCGAGACTTCCAGCACCGTCGCTTCCGGCGAGTCCGCTGCTTCCGGCTCCTACACCGGCACTCCCATCAAGGTTGGCGGCATCGGCCCCATCACCGGCGCTGCTGCAACTTACGGCAATGCTGTTAAGAACGCCGAAGAACTGGCTGTCAAAGAGATCAACGCCGCAAACGGCAGCGATGTTTTTGACTGGAAGTTCGAGGACGATGAGCACGATGCTGAAAAGAGCGTCAACGCTTACAACTCCCTGAAAGACTGGGGCATGCAGGTTCTGGCTGGCCCCGTTACCACTACCCCGACCCTGGCAGTTGCTGCTGAGAGCGTCAACGATAACATGTTCGTTATGACCCCTTCTGCCTCTGCACAGACCGTTATCGAAACCGGCGACAATGTCTACCAGATCTGCTTCACCGACCCCAACCAGGGTGTTGCATCCGCTGACTACATTGCCGAGAACGCTCTGGCTACCAAGATCGGCGTCATCTATGACTCTTCTGACGCTTACTCTTCCGGCATTTACGCCAAGTTCAAGGCCGAAGCTGAGAGCAAGGGCCTTGAGATCGTCACTGCTGAAGCTTTCACCAGCGACAACAAGAGCGACCTGTCCACCCAGGTTGCCAAGTGCCAGGAAGCTGGCGCTGAGCTGGTGTTCCTGCCCATCTACTACACCGAGGCTTCTCAGATCCTGACCACCGCCAACAAGACTGGCTATGAGCCCATCTTCTTCGGCTGCGATGGCATGGATGGCATCCTGGATGTTGAGGGCTTTGATACCTCTCTGGCTGAGGGCCTGATGCTGCTGACTCCGTTCGCTGCTGACGCTCAGGATGAAAAGACCCAGGCATTTGTTTCCGCTTACGTTGCCGCTTACGGCGAAACCCCGAACCAGTTCGCTGCTGACGCATACGACGTTATCTACAGCATGTACCAGGCAGTTCTGGAAACCGGCGTCACCGGCGATATGGATGCCAGCGAGATCTGCGAGCAGCTGAAGACCGGTTACACCAGCATGACCTTTGACGGCTTGACTGGTACCGGCATGACCTGGGATGCTTCCGGCGCTGTTTCCAAGGATCCTAAGGCTGTTGTGATCAAGGATGGCGCTTACGCCGCTATGTAATCTCTGCACAAAAGCAGGGAACCGCGTGCTGAAAAGCATGCAAAATTGAGTTTTGGCCAATGGGGGCTGCTGATTTACCATGTCAGCAGCCCCCATTTTGTTACGCGCAGAGAAAAAAGTGACAGAAAGTGCCTGTTTTAGCCAAAAATACGTACCTTTTGCGCTTTAAGGCATTGTACTGTGCGGACAGATGTGTTAATATTATATACATATTTTGTTTTTCCGCTGTGCAATAATCAGGTGGCGTGCGTCGCCTTGGTGTGGAAGAACAAGGGAAAAAATAGAGTGAGGTGTTCTGCACAATGCAATTTCTATCCTATCTGATCAATGGCATCAGCTTGGGCAGTGTGTACGCGCTGATCGCATTGGGGTATACCATGGTTTATGGTATTGCCAAAATGCTGAACTTTGCCCATGGCGATGTCATCATGATTGGCAGCTATGTGATCTTTTTCGCATTCGGTTCGTTCGGGCTTAACCCCATTGTGTCGGTGCTGTTGTCCATGGTGGTGTGCACCATTCTGGGCATTACCATGGAGCGTGTGGCCTACCGCCCCCTGCGCGAAGCCCCGTCCCTGGCTGTTCTGATCACAGCCATCGGCGTTTCCTACCTGCTGCAGCAGGTGGCCCAGCTGCTGTGGACTTCCAACCCCAAGAACTTCAAGTCCGTTGTCAGCCTGCAGCCCATTAAATTGTTTGATGGCCAGCTGATCATCTCAGCCGAAACGCTGGTCACCATCCTGGCCTGCATCCTCATCATGGTTGTGCTCACCCTGTTCATCAACCACACTTCTGCCGGTCACGCTATGCTGGCTGTGTCCGAGGACCGCGGTGCTGCCCAGCTGATGGGCATTAACGTCAATGCCACGATTTCTCTGACTTTCGCCATTGGTTCTGCGCTGGCCGCAGTTGCCGGCGCCCTGATGTGTTCCTCTTACCCGACTTTGATGCCCACCACCGGCGCAATGCCCGGCATCAAGGCGTTCGTGGCAGCGGTTTTTGGCGGCATCGGTTCTATCCCCGGTGCTTTCCTGGGCGGTATCCTGCTGGGTATCATCGAAAACCTCAGCAAGGCTTACATCTCCACCCAGCTGTCCGATGCCATCGTGTTTGTTGTTCTGATCGTTGTGCTGATCGTCAAGCCTACCGGCCTGCTCGGCAAAAAGGTCAACGTGAAAGTGTAAGGTGAGGATCATGGCATTAACAAAATGGAACCAAGTGAAAAAAAGCACCAAAAGTAATTTTATCACCTTTAGCATCGTCATTGGGTTTTACATTGTCGTTCAGCTGCTGGCAGCCGCCGGTGTGCTGACCAACTCTTTCTCCGGCCAGCTGGTGCCCATCTGCGCTTATGTGGTCATGGCTGTCTCGCTGAACCTCGTTGTCGGCTTTTTGGGTGAGCTGAGCCTCGGTCATGCCGGTTTTATGAGCGTTGGCGCGTTTTCCGGCACGCTGGTCTGGGTCAGCCTGTATGATGTGGCCCCGCACTGGCTGGCGCTGATCCTGGCCTTTGTTGTGGGCGGCGCTATGGCCGGTATCTTCGGCGTCATCGTTGGTGTTCCCGTTCTGCGCCTGTCCGGCGACTATCTGGCCATCGTTACCCTGGCATTTGGCGAGATCATCAAAAATATTATGAACGCCGTTTACCTGGGCGTGGACGACAGCGGCCTGCATTTCTCCCTTAAAGATGCCGCTTCGATGAACATGGCCGAGGATGGCAAGATCCTGATCAACGGCGCCATGGGCATTACCGGCATCAAAAAGACTTCCACCTTTACCATGGGCATTATTCTGGTGCTTATCACGCTGGTGGTTGTGCTCAACCTGATCCGCTCCCGCGCTGGCCGCGCTATCTCCGCTATCCGCGATAATGAGATTGCTGCCAAGAGCATCGGCATCAATATCACCCGCTATAAGCTGATGGCTTTTGTACTGTCCTCCGTGTTTGCCGGCATGGCAGGCGTGCTGTACAGCTTGAACTATTCTTCTTTGGTTGCCAAAAAGTTTGATTACAACACCTCCATCAACATTCTGGTCTTCGTGGTTCTGGGCGGCATCGGCAGCATCCGCGGCTCCGTGATTGCAGCGGCCATCCTGACCGTTCTGCCCGAAATGCTGCGCGGCCTGAACGATTACCGCATGCTGATCTATGCTATCGTTCTGATTGTCATGATGATCTTTACCCGCAGCCCCAAGCTGGTGGCATGGCGCAAAGAAGTGGCTGAAAAAATCACCGAGAAATTCCCGATTTTGAAGCTGAACAAATTCCTAAAGGATAAAAGCAAAAAGGAGGCGGCATAAATGGCACTGCTGGAAGTCAGTAACCTTGGCATTGCGTTCGGCGGCCTGCAAGCCGTTTCGCAGCTGGACCTTAAAATCGAAAAAGGCCATCTGTATGGCCTGATCGGCCCCAACGGCGCGGGCAAAACCACCGTGTTCAATATGCTGACCGGTGTGTATAAGCCCACCGAGGGCAACATTGTGCTGGATGGCAACGATATTACCGGTGCCACCCCGGAAGCCATCAGCAAGGCGGGCATTGCCCGCACGTTCCAGAACATCCGCCTGTTTAATGATATGACAGTTCTGGATAACGTCAAGGTCGGCCTGCACAACCAGGTTGTTTACGGCATGTGGACCGGTATCCTGCGCTTGCCGTCTTTCCGTGAGAAAGAGCACGAGATGGACCGCCGTGCTATGAAGCTGCTGAAAATTTTTGACCTGGATGCGGAGGCTAACTATAAAGCCAGCCAACTGCCCTACGGCAAACAGCGCAAGCTGGAAATTGCCCGCGCCCTGGCTACCAACCCGAAACTGCTGCTGTTGGACGAGCCCGCAGCCGGTATGAACCCCAACGAAACCGAAGAACTGATGAACACCATCCACAGCGTGCGTGACCAGTTCGGCGTTGCCATCCTGCTCATAGAGCATGATATGAACTTCGTTATGGGCATCTGCGAGGAGATCACCGTGCTGGACTATGGCCGTGTGATTGCCTGCGGCGACGGCAAAACCATCCGCAATAACCCCAAGGTCATTGCGGCCTATCTGGGAGGTGACGACTAATGGGTGAGCTGCTTTCGGTTAAAAATATCAATGTTTATTACGGTTCCATCCACGCCATCAAGGATGTTTCGTTCCATGTGGACGAAGGAGAAATCGTTACTCTGATCGGTGCAAACGGTGCTGGCAAAACCACCACCATGCACGCCATCTCCGGCCTGCTCAAGCTGGCCAGCGGCGAGATCACCTATGACGGTAACCTGATCAGCAAGATGGAAGCCCACAAAATCGTCCGCCTTGGTCTGGCCCAGGTGCCGGAGGGTCGCCGTGTATTCAGTGGCCTGACTGTGCAGCAGAACCTTTCCATGGGTGCTTATACCCGCCACGATGGTAAGGATGCCATCCAGAGCGATTACGACATGGTGTTTGACCTGCTGCCCCGCCTGAAAGAGCGCCGCAACCAGCCCGCCGGAACTCTTTCCGGCGGCGAACAGCAGATGCTGGCCGTGGGCCGCGCCCTGATGTGTAAACCCAAGATCCTGCTGCTGGATGAACCCTCCATGGGTCTTTCTCCGCTGCTGGTCAAGGAAATTTTTAAGATCATCCGCGACATTAACCGCCAGGGCGTTACTGTGCTGCTGGTGGAACAGAACGCGAAGATGGCACTGGATATTGCCAACCGCGCCTATGTGCTGGAAACCGGCACCATCAAGATGGAGGGCGAAGCCACCGAGCTTGCCAATAACATTGAGGTGCGCAAGGCTTACCTTGGCTGCGAATAACCATAGGGCAACACCGCACAATTCCCGCCTTACGGCTTAAGCACCGCTTCGGCGGCTGCGGCACGGCATCTGCGTTGCCAAAATGCTCGATAA
>NZ_PSQF01000113.1:0-7558 GCF_003324125.1 Subdoligranulum sp. APC924/74
TTATCGAGCATTTTGGCAACGCAGATGCCGTGCCGCAGCTGCCGGAGCGGTGCTTAAGCCGCAAGGCGGGAATTATGCGGTATTGCCTTAGCATCGGCTTTCTTGCAGAATAAAAGCGCAGAATTTGGAACAAAATACCCGGCTTAATCCAGCATCCCAACCTCGGTATAATTCGGGGTGCCGGTCAGGTAATCGGCATACGAGATCAGCCCAAAATAGCGGTGGGAGGATTGAATCGTGTAGGGTGCGCCGTCCGTTCCGGTTGTGGTGCGGGTGTATGGCTCCGCACGGCAGAGCACCAGCAGCCGGTCTTGCAGCTGGGCCATGATGGTGGTGCTGGTGTGGTCGTACCCGTTCCAGTTCAGCGGTGGCAGGGCGGGCTTTTCCGCTACGGTGCCGGCGGCAAGGTCAACCAGGTAGACGGGTGTTTTTGTTTCGGCGTTGTCGTCCGTCCAGTCGTTGGAATAGTACTCCACAACCAGCTGGCCGTTCAGGATGCGGGTAATTGTCACATCAAACGCACCGCGCCCCTCGTATGGGTCAGGCGGCAGGGCATCGGTTACGGTGCGGGTCTGCCGGTCAGCCAGCCCGGTGGCGGTCAGCTCGCCGGTGGTGTAGTCATATTCATATAAAGTATCGTCCAGCACAGCGGTGCTTATATGAGTGGTGCGCCCGGCGGAAGCGTTGGTGATCGGGTATTCCCGCAGCAGTTCTGCCGCGCCGGTGTCGGCATCTACTAGATACAGGCAGGAAGTCTGTGGCTCGCTGCTGTCATAATAAGGAGATACCGAAACCACCAGCTGCCGCCCGGTGCAGCCGATGATGTTGGCGGATTGCCCGCTGGTATCCCCGGCATCAAACAGGGTGGTGATGCCGCCGGTGGACAGATCGAGGCGTTTGATGCGGTCATAGCTGTCCCCGCTGGGGCAGGTGGAAAACCAGAGGGAAGAACCGTCCGTACAGCAATAGAAACTTGAAATGTAATTGCAGTGGTACAGTACCTGTTCCACGCCGTAATCCTGATTCAGCCGCACGATGGACATGCCGTCGGAATCATATCCATAGACAAAGGAAAGATAAGTGCCGTCCCCAACCGGGCAGGGCAGCGTGACGGGCACGCCGGTAAAAAAGCAGGCCGGGCAGCTTGGGCTGTCATGCGTGCAGCCGGTAATATGGCAGGCCGGGGCCTGGGTGCCGGTCTGGTAGTCCGCATAGAGCACCTGCTGGTAATCGCCCGAAGCGGCAGTCATGAAGGTATAATATCCGTTTTCATCCCCCTGGTACAGCGGGCGCAGGCTGGGCAGATCAGGTTTCGCTGCCGGTTCCGCGGCGGCAGGGGAGGGGGACGGCTTCGCCGCAGAACTGCCGGAAGAGCCCGGCACAGCGCTGCAGCCGGAAAAGGCAACACAAACAGCGGGCACAAGCAGCAGTGCAGCCAGGCGCACAGCGCACGGCATGGTCTGGTTGAACGTCTTTTTCATGGGGCAGACCTCCTTTATGGCGTAACATCCCCGCGGTAAGCGGCGGCATCCTGCGGGGAGAGCGATGCTGCCGACACCCGCAGCCCTTGCCCGCTGCGGGCCACGCAAAGGTAAAGCTGGGCACTGACGCTGTAGCGTACCGCGCAGGGCTCGTGCAGCTGCAGGGGCAGTGTTTCCCAATCGGTGATCGCATCCCCGCCTAAAAATGCGGCGTAAGCATCCGCTATTTCATCCAGCGCGGAATCCGCAAAGCTGCACTGCTCCACCGTAAACCCAACGGGCAGGCCGCTGGCTGTCAGGGTGAGGGTGACATGGTTCTCATCGGATGTAAAAGCATATTCGCTCTGGCCGGTATCGTCAGTGTAGGTAGTACAACTGTCTGTTTGCTGCATGGCGGAAAGAAGCACATCCGCCATGCTGGCAGGCAGTACCCCGGCCGCCTGCAGTTGCTGCACCGCGGCAAGGGTGGGGGCAGTGCTGGCTGGAGTTGAATCAGGCTCCACCATGGTGCGGGATGTATTTTGCCAGGTCATACGCCAGCAGTAAAGCTCCCGTGCGGCAGCACAGCTGCGCCCGGCGGGGCTTAACGCTTCAGCATCCTGCTGCACCGCAATGCTGTGCCCGGCGGCACGGTCTAGCACGGCAAAAACCGGCAGCGGCAGGGCCAAAGCCGCTGCAGAAAGTGCAATAGCCACAGCAGCCAACCGCAGTGCAGGCGGAAAAAACATTTTCCTTTCCCTCATGGCACCACCTCCGGTTGGCTGCCCGCTTTTTGCAGGCAGAAGCTGACCGTGGTTCCCTGGCTGGGCACACTTGCAAATTGCAGCGTTGTGCCGTGCAAGGCGGCAATTCTGGCGCACAGGGCAAGCCCCATGCCGCTGCCGCCCTGCTCCCGTGCACGGGATTTATCTACCATATAAAACGGCTCGGTAATGCGGGCCAGTTCCTGCGGCGGAATGCCGCAGCCGGTATCCTGTACGCGGATGGTCAGCCGGGTGGGTGTTTCGTCCAGCAGCACTTCCACTTTGCCATCCGCCGGGGTGGCTTTGCGGGCATTCTGGATCAGGTTGTACAGCATATCGCACAACAGTTCCGGCTGGGCCAGCACCACGGCGTCACTGCGGGGTAGGGTGGGCACCGGGCTGCCCTGGGGCAGGGCGCGGCGCAGGCTTTGCAGCACACGGCCCAGGGGTACGGCTTCCAGCTGCGGGGGCTGTTGTTCCAGCCCCATCAAGGCCAACAGATTCCCGCTCAACGCTTCCAACCGCTTGCTTTCGTGGTAGATATAATCAGCGGCGGTGCGGCGGGTGGCGGGGCTCACCTCGCCGCTGCGCAGGATATCGGCAAAGCCGAGGATGCTCGTCATCGGGGTTTTCAGCTCGTGGGTAAACGCGGCCACAAAATCATCTTTCTGGCGGGCGTTCTGCTGCAAGGTCTGCACGGTGCCCTCCACCGCCTGGGCCATCTCGTCAAAGCTGCGGCTTAAACTGGCAATTTCGTCACTGCCATGGATGGCCGTGCGCTGGCTGTAGGCCCCGGCGGCAATCTGGCGGCTGGCCTGCTCCAGCTGCTCCAGCGGGCGGGTCATGCGGTGGCAGAGCAGCAGAACCAGGCCCCCGGCCAGCACCATAGCCAAAAGTTCTACGATCAGTGCATTTCGGGTGCGAGCCTGCCGCGCCTGCCACACGGGGGCGGCATCCTGCGCAATGACCAAGGTGATGCAGCGTTCCGGCAGAACGACCGTTCCGGCGCACAGCAGGGTATGGTTGTTCGCCAGCACCATGCGCGACTCGCCATCCTGGGCAAGCAGGGCTTCCACTTCGGATAAGGGAACCGCGGTGGGCAGGGCATAATACAGGGAGGTTCCATCCACACTGTAAGCGGCGCAGGCAAGGTTGTTCTGCTCGGTGATGGCCTGCAAATAGCTGCCCACCCGTGCGGCCAGGCTGCCGCTGCCGGGTGTGACCATGGTGCGCTGCATAGCGCGGCTTTCCCGCTGCCAGTCTGCAGATAACGTTTCCTGCGCGGTGTGCAGCTCCTGCCGGAACTGCTGCCCGATCAGCACCGTGTTGCACAGCGAAAGCACAACTGCCAGCACCACCAGCAGGGCAAGGGTCAGCTTGTGGGCAAACTTCATGGCAAAACTCCTGCTTTATGGCAATACCGCATAATTCTAAGTGCCGATACGGCGAGCGAGGTGCGGCAGCTGCTAAGCCAAAAGCGCAGATAATACTTTGTGTCTTATCGAGCATTTTGGCAACGCAGATGCCGTGCCGCAGCTGCCGGAGCGGTGCTTAAGCCGCAAGGCGGGAATTGTGCGGTGTTGCCTTATATAAAAGGATAGGCAAAGCGGCGCTCATTCCCCGCGCTCCAGCACATAGCCCACACGGAATACAGTGCGGATCTCGTTCTTCCAGCCCAGCTTTTTGCGCAGCCGCTGGATGTGCAGATCCAGTGTGCGGCTGTCATACTCGGCATCCAGCCCCCACACGCGCTCATAGAGCACTTCGCGGTACAGCACAATGCCGCGGTTGCGCAGCAATACTTCCAGCAGGTCAAATTCCCGCGGGGTCAGGTGCAGCGGGGTGCCGCTGCGCGTTACCCGGCGGGCAGCCGGGTCCAGCACCACATCAAAAGCAGCAAGAGTACCCTGGGCTTTACCACAGCGGCGCAGCACCGCTTCCACCCGTGCCACAAGCTCGGTGGGCTCGAACGGCTTGGTAATGTAATCATCCGCGCCCAGGTGCAGCCCACGCACACGGTCCGCCACCGCGGTTTTGGCGGTCAAAAAAATCACCGGGGTCTGCACGCTGCGCAGGTAGTCCAGCAGCTCGTACCCATCGGGGCCGGGCAGCATAATGTCCAGCAGGGCCAGATCATAGGTGTTTGCTTCAATTTTATCGGCGGCCTCGGTGCCAGTGGCAGCTTCGTCACAGGTGTAGCCCGCGCGCTCCAGCGTCAGGCGGATCAGCGCACGGATGGGCGCTTCGTCATCCACAATCAAAATAGGTTTCATGGGCGGATCCTTTGTCGTTTTGGCTTTTTGTGCTTCTTCACTTTCTAATTCTACTGTATACTTGTATCCAAAATCTTGCAAGATGGAAAACGCCCGAAAAAGCAGGAAACTTTTTGACAGTTCATAAATCTTTTTCAATTTACCCTATTGACAACGGTTGGCTATGTGTTACAATATTAGCAGTCGAACAGATAGAGTGCTAATAAAGATAATGCTTCCGCATAACGCCCTTGAACCTGCAAGGATATCAAGCCGCCGGGCACGAAGCAGCACTTGAACCGGTTCGCTGCTAATAGATAGAAAACCATTATCGTTGCCGATAAAGGAGGTTTGCGATATGAATACCAACCAATTTACCCAAAAAACGATGGAAGCCCTGCAGGCTGCCCAGCGTTTGGCAATTGAATATTCCAACCAGGCGCTGGAACAGGAGCACATGCTGGTGGCCCTGACCCAGCAGCAGGACGGCCTGATCCCCCAGCTGCTGACCAAGATGAACGTTGACCCCGGTACCTTTGAAGCTGCCGCAGCGGAAAAAGTTTCCCAGCTGCCGCATGTGACGGGTTCCGGCCGTGACCCCGATAAAGTCTATATCTCCAATGAGCTGGACCAGGCCCTGACCGCCGCTGAAAAGCAGGCCCAGCAGATGAAGGATGAATATATCAGTGTGGAGCATGTCTTTATGGGCATGCTGCAGCGCCCCGGCCGCGTGGCTGGCGAGCTGTTCAAGCAGTTTGGCATCACACCGGAAAAGTTCATGCAGGTGTTGTCCGCCGTGCGCGGCAACCAGCGCGTGACCACTGATAACCCCGAATCCACCTATGACGCCCTGAAAAAATATGGCCAGGATCTGGTGGAAGCCGCCCGTGCCAACAAGCTGGACCCCGTCATTGGCCGTGATTCCGAGATCCGCAATGTTATCCGCATCCTGTCCCGTAAGCGCAAGAACAACCCTGTGCTGATCGGTGAAGCTGGCGTTGGTAAAACGGCTATCGCTGAGGGCCTTGCCCAGCGTATCGTGCGCGGCGATGTGCCCGAAAACCTGAAAGACCGCACCGTGTTCAGCCTGGATATGGGCGCTCTGGTCGCCGGTGCTAAGTACCGCGGCGAGTTTGAGGAACGTTTGAAGAGCGTTCTGAACGAAGTTAAAAAGAGCGAAGGCAAGATCATCCTGTTCATTGATGAGCTGCACACCATTGTGGGCGCCGGTAAAACCGACGGCGCAATGGATGCCGGCAACATCTTAAAGCCGATGCTGGCCCGCGGTGAGCTGCACTGCATTGGCGCCACCACCCTGGACGAGTACCGCCAGTATATCGAGAAAGACCCCGCTCTGGAACGCCGTTTCCAGCCCGTTATGGTGCAGGAGCCCACGGTGGAGGATACCATCTCCATCCTGCGTGGCCTGAAAGAGCGCTATGAGGTGTACCATGGCGTTAAAATTCAGGATGGCGCTTTGATTGCGGCAGCAACGCTGTCTAACCGTTATATTACCGACCGTTTCCTGCCGGATAAAGCCATCGACCTGGTGGATGAAGCCTGCGCAATGGTCAAGACCGAGCTGGACTCCATGCCCGCAGAGCTGGATGACCTGAATCATAAGATCACCCAGCTGCAGATCGAGCAGGCTTCTTTGCAGAAAGAAACCGATGAAATGTCCAAGCAGCGCCTTGCCGCCATCGAAAAAGAAATGGCCGAACTGCGCGATTCCTTCAATTCCAAGAAAGCTCAGTGGGAGAACGAGAAGAACGCCATCAATAAGGTGCAGAGCCTGCGCGCCGAGGTAGAAACCACCAAGGCCGAAATTGAAAAGGCGACCCGCAGCGGCGATTACGCCAAGGCTGGTCAGCTGCAATACGGCAAACTGCCCGACCTGCAGCGCCAGCTGGAAGCTGAAGAAAAGATTGCTGCCGACAAGAAGGAGCAAAGCCTGCTGCGTGACCGCGTGACGGCCGAAGAGATCAGCCGCATTGTGGCCCGCTGGACCGGCATCCCTGTGGAGAAGCTGGTGGAGGGCGAGCGCGAAAAGCTGCTCCGCCTGCCCGAAGTGCTGCATCAGCGCGTGATCGGCCAGGACGAAGCCGTGCAGAAGGTTTCGGACGCTATCCTGCGCTCCCGCGCCGGCATTGCAAACCCGAACCGCCCCATTGGCAGCTTTTTGTTCCTTGGCCCCACGGGCGTTGGCAAGACCGAGCTGGCCAAAGCGCTGGCCCAGGCCCTGTTTGACGATGAAAAGAACATGGTTCGTATCGATATGACGGAATACATGGAGAAATTCAGTGTGTCTCGTCTGATCGGTGCGCCTCCGGGATATGTGGGCTATGAGGAGGGTGGTCAGCTGACCGAGGCTGTGCGCCGCCATCCCTACAGCGTTGTGCTGTTTGATGAGGTGGAAAAAGCCCACCCGGATGTGTTCAACATTCTGCTGCAAGTTCTTGACGATGGCCGTATTACCGACAGCCAGGGCCGTACCGTGGACTTTAAGAACACCATCATCATCCTGACCTCCAACCTTGGCTCTGATATCATTCTGGAAGACCTGGAAAAGAACCGTGCCAACGGCAAGAACGAACTGTCCGCCGAAGCGCGTGACAAGATCGACCTGCTGCTCAAGCGCCAGTTCCGCCCGGAGTTCCTGAACCGTCTGGACGATATTGTCTACTACAAGAGCCTGACCAAGGATGAGATTGGCGGCATTGTGGATCTGATGTTGGCTGACCTGCGCAGCCGCCTGGCTGACAAGCAGCTGAAGCTGGTTGTGACCGATGCAGCCAAGAGCGTGATTGTGGATGACGGCTATGACCCCATCTATGGTGCCCGCCCGCTGAAGCGGTATATCCAGGCCAACGTGGAAACCATGATCGCAAAAGAGATCATCGGCGGCAACCATGTGCCCGGCGATACCCTGACCGTGGACGCCGAAAACGGCAAACTGGTCCTGCGCTAAGCGCAAAGCGTTCAGCAATGCTGTACAAATAACCTTAGGCAACACCGCACAATTCCCGCCTTGCGGCTTAAGCACCGCTCCGGCAGCTGCGGCACGGCATCTGCGTTGCCAAAA
>NZ_PSQF01000114.1:0-7408 GCF_003324125.1 Subdoligranulum sp. APC924/74
TTTTGGCAACGCAGATGCCGTGCCGCAGCTGCCGGAGCGGTGCTTAAGCCGCAAGGCGGGAATTGTGCGGTGTTGCCCTAGATAACGCAAAAGGCCGAACGGCAGGAAAACCGTTCGGCCTTTTGAATTATGATCGGGGTTATATCTTATGGTACTTGCGGCCGGTTTCTTCGTAAACAGGGTCACAGGTCAGGTTCATGCCAAGCTTTTTTAGGGTATCGGCGTCCACGCTGGACAGGATGACAGTGGAATGGATATCGCAGCCTTTGAGCATGGGCAGCTGGTGCATGGCGGCAGCTGCTGCGGCATTTTCAGTAACCGAGCTGGAAAGCGCGATGAGAATTTCATCCGTGTGCAGGCGGGGGTTGCGGCTGCCGAGATACTGGGTTTTTAGGGTCTGGATTGGCTCGATCGCATGGACAGAAACCAGATTCAGCTCCTGATCAATCCCGGCAAGGCGCTTGAGTGCATTGAGCAACGCAGAGGCGGCAGCGCCCAGCAGCGGGCCGGTTTTGCCGGTTACAATAGTGCCATCCGGCAGTTCGATTGCCGCAGCAGGGCGGCCTCCGGTTTTATCGGAACAGGCGTGGGCCTGCTGTTCCACGGCGCGCATGCCGACGCTGACGCCCGCCTGGTTCAGCAGCAGTTCCAGCTTGTAGCGGTCATCCTTGACGATACCGCCGGTTTTCTGGTCGCACAGGCACTTGAAGTAGCGACGGATAATTTCCTTGCGGGAAGCCTCCTGGCAGACTTCATCGTCAATGATGCAGTTGCCTGCCATATTAACGCCCATGTCGGTGGGCGAATGGTAAGGGCTTTTGCCCGCAATCAGCTCAAACATGGCATTGACAACGGGGAAAATTTCGATATCGCGGTTATAGTTGACCGCTGTTTTGCCGTATGCTTCCAGATGGAACGGGTCAATCATGTTGACATCATTCAGGTCGGCGGTAGCAGCTTCGTAAGCAAGGTTGACTGGGTGCTTGAGGGGAATGTTCCAGATGGGGAATGTTTCAAATTTGGCGTAGCCAGCCTTGATGCCGCGCTTGTATTCATGGTACAGCTGGGACAGGCAGACGGCCATTTTGCCGCTGCCGGGGCCGGGAGCCGTGATAACGACCAGTGGGCGCTCGGTTTCGATGTAATCATTTTTGCCGTAACCGTCATCGCTCACAATGCGAGTCACATCGTTGGGGTAGCCAGCAATTTTGTAATGGCGGAAGGTACGGATGTTCAGCTCATTCAGGCGGCGCTCAAAAGCTTCCACTTCCGGCGCAGCGGTATACATGGTGATGCACACGCTGCCAACAAACAGACCCATGCCCTGGAACGCGTCAATCAGGCGCAGAACGTCCTGGTCATAGGTGATGCCGTAATCGCCGCGCATTTTGTTGCTGATGATGTCCTCGGCGCTGATCACAACCACGATTTCGGCCTGGTCTTTCAGCTGCAGCAGCATTTGAAGTTTGGAATCCGGCTGGAAGCCCGGCAGCACGCGGGAAGCATGATAGTCATCAAACAGCTTGCCGCCAAATTCCAGGTAGAGCTTGTTATCAAACTGGCTGATGCGCTCCCGGATATGGGCAGACTGCATGGCCAGGTACTTATTGTTATCAAATCCTATTTTCATCGGTATCCCTTTTTCCTGCTGTTTGGGCGCATGGCACAACACGGTGCGGTACCGCACGCCGGAACATAATTTTTCCAACATAAGTATTAGTATAACATAACCTGCGCGCGGGTGCAATCTTGCCAGGGCGGTTCGTATTAAATTTACTAGCATGCACAAAAATATAGTTCAACAGGGGCCTGTTTTTTGCCTTTGCTATTTTATGGAAGGGGGATTTCAATTATTTCCCATCCTGTCTTTTTCAGCCGTCAGGTGCCCATACTAAGGTGTATCTGAAAACAAAAAAATGACGGATATTTCGCAAACACAAGCAGGATTTAAGGCAAAGAACCGCAGGAATCCTTTGTGGATTCCACGGCTCTTTAACACAAAATCCGGCTATGCTTGTAGAAATAGACGATATTTTCGACTTTTCAGATCCCCCTAAGGGCGGAACCAACTGCTGTTGCTGAATGCAAAAGAACGGGAGGATGCAGAATGAATACCAGCAAAGTGGAAATATGCGGTGTGAACACGGCCCTGCTGCCGGTGCTGAACGAGGAACAGAAAACCCAGCTGCTGCTTGCTGCCAAAGCCGGAAACAGCGAAGCCCGTGCCCAGATGATACAGGGCAACCTGCGCCTTGTGTTGAGCGTGGTGCAAAAATTTGCGGGCCGAGGCGAAAACCTGGACGACCTGTTCCAGGTTGGGTGCATTGGGCTGATTAAGGCAATCGACAATTTTGACCCCGGTTTGAAGGTGCGGTTTTCCACCTATGGGGTGCCGATGATTCTGGGTGAGATCCGGCGCTTTTTGCGGGATAATACCCCCATACGGGTCAGCCGGTCGGTGCGGGACCTGGCTTATCACGCCATGCAGGCACGGGAAGCCCTGCAAAAAGAAACCGGGCGTGAGCCCCGCGTGAGTGAAATTGCCGCCCGCGTCGGCAGCGCCCCAGAGCAGGTTGCCATGGCGCTGGAATCCATTGTGGAACCAGCCAGTTTGTATGAACCGGCCTATACCGATGGTGATGATACCCTAGCCATTATGGACCGCGTACAGGAAGCAAGCTGCGAGGAAAGCTGGATCAGCGATATCATGTTCAAGGATACCGTGCAGGCCCTTACCCCGCGGGAACGGCGCATCATCGCCCTGCGGTATTTATCCGGCCAGACACAGATGCAGGTGGCGCAGGCCATCGGCATCAGCCAGGCGCAGGTCAGCCGGTTGGAAAAATGCGCGCTGAACCATATCAAGGAACAAATCTCCTGCCGGTAGAACCATCTCATGTGCACCATCCCCAGCCGCAGCACATACCATGGAGCAAAGGGGATGGTAATGATGGAGCAAGCATTTTGGCTGATTTTGTTTTTGGCAGTTGTGGGCATTGCGGCGCTGATTGCCGCCGCGATGATGTGGCAGAAAGAGAGCATCCAGCAGCCCGGCACACCCACCGGGCAGCGCAGTTACCAGGAGGAATATTCGGCGCCGGATTTTACCGAAAGTGCAGGGTTTGCTGTAACGATGTACCCTTCCACTGATATCCTGATTCCGGGGCGATTCTGGCTCATCAACCGCAAAACGGCGGAGATTGAATACAATGTGATTCCCGCCGGAAACGTTCGGCTGCGGGTTGCTCAAACCGGGCAGCTGGATGTGCCGGATACCTATCTGGCTTGTCAATACGAAAACGTGGCCACTGTGCTGATTGACGGCACAGAAGTCACGCTGAGCCAGAACCCCGGTCGGAACGCCATGGCGAGTTGGACGCGGAACGGATTTGATTACCTTTTGTTGTGTGAAGAACCGCAAATGAACCTGTTGGGCGGGGTGATCCAGGATTTTGTGACCCAGACAACTGCCAGCACAGTATCTGGGCAGCAGGTCACGCAGAAATAGCTAAGGCATGCCGGATCAGACCAAAGACTCGATTTGTTGACGCAAACGCTTGATGATGCGCTTTTCCAACCGGGAAATATAACTTTGAGATATCCCGATGGAATCCGCAACTTCCTTTTGGGTGTGCTCTACCCCATCACGTAAACCGAAGCGCAGCTCCATGATTTGCCGCTCCCTCGGGTTCAATGCCTGAACGGCGGCAAGCAGGGCGCTGCGCTCGGCATTGCGCTCCAGCTCTTCCCCAACCTGGGCCTGGTCGCTGGTCAGCACATCCATCAGCAGCAGCTCGTTGCCATCGGAATCAGTGTTCAGGGGCTCATCAATGCTGGCATCCTGCCTGCGGTTGGAGCTTTTGCGCAGGTACATCAAAATTTCATTTTCAATGCAGCGGCTGGCATAGGTAGCAAGTTTGATATTTTTTCCCGGTTCAAAGGTATTTACCGCTTTAATCAAGCCGATCGTACCAATCGAGATCATATCCTCCACCCCAGCGGTGGAGGATTCAAATTTTTTGGCAATGTAAACGACCAAGCGCAGGTTATGTGTGATCAAGGCATCCCGCGCCGCCCCTTCGCCCGCAGCAAGACCGCACAGCGCCTGCTGTTCTTCCTGCGGGGTCAGCGGCGGGGGCAGCGTATCCGGGCCGTTAATGTAGTGCAGATCCGGCATGGCACCAAACAGTAGCACAAAATTTCCGATACGGCGGCAAAGCGTGTGCAGCAGCTGCATAAATATTTCCCTCCTTTGAGATGTGGGTGGTAAACTATGATAAAGGCATTGGCGGGTGGTTTGTGCTTACGCAGAGATATAACGTGCAGCGGAAACGATAGCGATGCGTTTTTGCTCATTATTTCACTAAATAAATATTTAGCGAATATAATGTGTGATTTATCATGTGCTTCGCGATAAGAGGATTGCCGGCAGTAATTGATACAAGCCTGCCGCATGGTTACAAAAAATCTGAGCCATATAAGGCTTCATATTCGCCGGACTGGAACGGCTGCGGGCAAAAAGCAACGGCGGTGCGGCCAAGGCTTTGCATCCCCGTTTCGGTGATGGTGCTGATATCCGCCACCGCAAACCCCGGCAGCAGCGCGTGCTGCGCAGCGGTATTGCAGGGTATCACCCGCAGACTGGCACCGACCGGCGGCGTACTGGGGTGCAGGCCCTGGAACCACTGCCCCAAAAAGGCGTTGACTCCCCCCGGCAGTCGGCCTTTTGCCGCCGGCCAGCTGATGAGCAGCACCGGCAGGCAGGTGACGGGGTCTTTCAGGTGGCACCCAGTATCCAGTGTGGCGCGCAGCCGCACGGGGGCACCGCACAGTTCAAACTCGATCCCAATCGTCCGGGTGATCTGCGGCGTGCTGCCCGAAAAGTGCAATACCAGCCACACCGCGCCGCAGCTGGCTGCGGAAAGCAGCAGCAACACGACCGGCGAAATGCGCAGGTATACCGTAAGATTTGCCGTTTGCAGCAGCGGTGTGCCTGTGCGCAGGATAACGGCAATGCAAAGCCCGGCCAGCAGAATGTTGAGCGCGGCATACCAGCACACGGCGGTAACAAAGCGCCGCAGCCCCTGCAGCCCAAAGGCAACGCCCACCACGGCGCAGGCAGTCAGTATCTTATACAGAATTTGGGCAGGATATGAAAGTTCCGGCGCGAACAAGATCAGCGCACTGAGCGAGGCAATGCCGCTGGCGCACACCATGCGGGAAAACGCGGCGTGCTGACTGCTGAGCAGCCCGGCGGCCTGCAGCAAAAAGTAAGCCACCAGAAAGTTGACCAACAAAAGGACATCCAGATAAATGACCGTTTTGATAGCAGGCATCTCCCCTTTCGTGGCCGTGCGGCAGTTTTGGCGGCTTTGGGGGCCGCTTGTTCAGTGTATGCCAATGGCAAAGAGAAAATGCGGGAAACCTGCGAAAGCTGAACAGGCACAAAAAATCCGCCCGTGGCTGTTTGCCATGGGCGGATGAAATCAGTAATTTAATTATTCCTGATGAGCGGAGCATGCGGCGCAGCTGGCGCAGGAGGCACAGCTGTTAGCGCTTTCCGGATTTTCGGGGTCAACGTAACCGGGGTGCTTTTCGGCCCACAGGCGGTCAGCGGTGGGCATCCAACTGGTTGCGTAGGGACGGCAGCGGCGGAAAACATCCTCCGGGGATTCCGGCTGCTGCATATCGGTGCTGTGGGCACCGCTGCGGCGAACCATATCGCCCAGAATCTGGGGGTTCTCCAGCATCGGGCAGGGACGCAGATGGTTGCCGTTGAAGGGCTGGCCCTTGTGATATTCCTTGAACAAGGGCTGCTGCAGGCATTCCAGCAGGCTCTTGTCATGGATGTTGGCGCCGGAGTAATGGATGAATACGCAGGGCTCCACATCGCCGTTGGGGTTGATGTGAGCATACTGGCGGCCGCCGGCGATACAGCCGTCAATGTACTCGCCGTCGTTCTGGAAGTCAATGCAGAAAATCTGCTTGCCTCCGGTAAAGCCGCGGATCTCGCGTACACGCTGGATCATGTACTCACGCTGTTCGGGATTCAGCATCAAGTCAACGTTAGCACCATCGCCGATGGGCATATAGTGGAAGTACCAGTTGAAGCGCACGCCGTGGCTGATGAGCATATCCATGAATTCATCGCTGGTAACAGCCTTGTAGTTGGCGGAAGTGTAGCAGATGGAGGTACCAAACAGCAGGCCGTGCTTTTTCATGATGTCCATAGCGTTCATAACGCGCTGGAACACGCCTTCGCCGCGGCGGCTGTCGGTGGCATCATCCAGGCCCTCAACGGACAGGAAGAAAGCCATGTTGCCGACTTTCTTGACTTCCTCGCAGAAAGCATCGTCGATCAGAGTACCATTGGTGAACAGGTGGAACACGGAGCTCTGGTGCTTGGCAGCCAGCTTGAGCAGATCGTTCTTGCGGCACATCGGCTCGCCGCCGGTGCACATATACCAGTGGATGCCCAGCTCTTCACCCTCGGTAACCAGCTTGTCCATTTCCTCGTAGGTCAGGTTCAGGCGGTTGCCGTACTCGGCAGCCCAGCAGCCCTTGCAATGCAGGTTGCAGGCGGAGGTGGGGTCAAACAGCAGGATCCACGGCATGTTGCAATCATACTTTTTGCGCAGCTCACAAACATAGTTGTAACCGGAAAACATGCCCTCATACACCAGGTTCAGGGCGTTCATCTTCAGCACATGGGGGTCGATCTCGTTGATGGCGCGGTATGCGTACTGCATCCACTTGCCGTTGGGGTCGCTGACAAACTTGCGGGCTGCATCAAAGGCGGAAGCCGGGTAACGGTCTTTCAGCAGGGGCTCGGCCAGGTTGACCAGCTTGACAGCATTCTCGGACAGCTTTTCGGTTCCCTTACCGCGCACGGCGTTGATGGCGACATCAATGGCAGCGCTGAAAGCAGCGCGCTGTGCGGCGTGAACAACTTTATTCATCGGCATAACAAAACTCTCTCCTTTTCAAAACGGTACACTAGCCATTGCTCTGCAAGCAAAGCGTACCCGGCAGCGGCAGGGCCTTTTGGATAAGCCCCTGGGAACCAGCCGTTTTTCGGTTCCAGATTTGCTGTGCGGTCCCGCTTGAACGGGACTGCACGACTTTTCTTGCTATGGTGACATTGTATCGCATTGTTCGGCATTTTGTACATAGGCAAAAAAAGACTTTTGTTCAATTATAATAGGCTATTCCGGCCCCGATGTTTGACGATATGCCCCGCTTTGTTCAAAAAGTGCGGTATAAAACACAAAAAGGCGCTGCACCCAATTTGAGGGCACAGCGCCGGAATGATATGGATAAATTTGCTTTAAGGCAACACCGCACAATTCCCGCCTGACGGCTTAAGCACCGCTCCGGCGGCTGCGGCACGGCATCTGCGTTGCCAAAA
>NZ_PSQF01000115.1:0-7388 GCF_003324125.1 Subdoligranulum sp. APC924/74
GCGAGGGGCTTTTGCCCCCGAAGCACGATGCGGGTACCGCAACCCGACATTATCGAGCATTTTGGCAACGCAGATGCTGTGCCGCAGCCGCCGAAGCGGTGCTTAAGCCGTAAGGCGGGAATTGTGCAGTGTTGCCCTATAAGGAATGGTCCATTTTCAGCTCTTATAGCAATTTTCAAAATTAAAGCGCATATCCGCAGAAGCGGAACCAGCCGGAACAATCAGAGACAGTAACAGCGTGGAAAGCATTCTGAATCGCATTTGGAAGAGCATCCAGCATCCTCGCCTTGAATTTACGAAGGAAAGCCTTCACCTTCGACCAAAGTTTTTCAAAAGGTCACTTGCCTTGAATCCAGATATAAGGCCGTTCCAGTCTTTTCTCTTCTGCGCCACATCGGGGACGCTCCTGTTCACTAGCATGAAGAGACTTTTTCTTGCGGCGGTATCCTGCTTTCTGAAGAAAGCGCCAGACAGTATCAATACTGACAGGCAAATCCAACGTTTCAATGATTTCCAGACTCCTCCCTCCTAACTCCTACTTTTATCAATATTCGATTTTCACCGTTCTTACCTCAAACGGTTTGAACGGGGCAAGGTTGGTGAGGTCAACGGAGAATTGGGCGTTTTCTGCCATATCGCACTGGTGGGCGGCGGTCACGGCAAAGCCGGGGTGCAGGGCAACGGGGGCAGTGTGGGAACCTTCGCATTCATACAGGCGCACGATCATGGCGTTCTGGGCGTCCTCGCAGGGCTTTACGGTTTCTACCACTACATTGCGGCAGCTGGTGGTCAGCAGGGCAGGGGAGGGCGCATCGGCAGCCAGTACGGTGGGTAGACGGTCGAACCGCATGCCGCGGCGGGGCACCTTGGCGCTGAAGCCTTCCGCATGGGGCTGGATGGCGTACCGGAACGTGTAGGTGCCTACATCGCCGCGCTCATCGGGCCGGGTACCGCCCTTGGCCAGCGTCAGGGCCATGGTTCCGCCCTGAACGCTGATGCCATACTTGCAGTCATTGAAGATGCTCAGCCCGCGGCCCGGCTCCGAAAGGTCGGTATAGCGGTGGTTGCAGCGCTCGAACATGGCCTGCTCGCGGGTATCGTTGGCAGTGGTGGGGCGCTCAATGTAGCCAAACTGGATCTCGTGTCGGGCTGTTTTGGCGCGCAGATTGGTGGGGAATGCCGCTTTCAGCACACGGTGCTTTTCGTTCCAGTGCAGTACGGTCTGCCATTCTACCAGCGTGCTTTCGGCGCGGAAAATCATGTCCTGCTCAAGGATTGTTGCGGTGCCCAGTTCATACCGGCTGTGCAGGCGGAACTCCTGCGGGCCATCGGCGGTCACGGTCTGCTTGGTAAGGCGGGCGGCGGGCTGCAATTTCATCATGCAGTCGGCGTCAATATCCCAGCCATCCCAGCCAGCGGAAACATCCTCTGCCATCAGCAGGGTATTCATTGGGCCGTCCGCCCACTGCATGCCGTCTGCACGGGTAACAAGGGAGGTAATGCGCCCCAGCTCGTCCAACTGTACTTGCAGCAGCGGGGTGGTCAGCGTTTTGCCGTCATACACAAAGCGGCTGGTTTGGGCGGGCTGTTCACCGGGAACAAAATGCAGCACGGCAGCGCCCAGCGCGGGGCGTTCCAGCCCATACACAGCGGTGGCGGCGGTGCCATCGGCAAGAACCACATTTTGCAGCGTCACGCCGGGCTCCTGGGCTATAAAGCCGGAGGCAATCTGCGGCAGGTAGAACACATCGCGGCAGGGTTCATCCAGCGGGTTCAGCACGGTATAACAGTTCTGCGCGGGGGCAAACCAGCTGCGCAGCAGTTCGCTGCCGGTGTGCAGCATCTCGGCCATATCATGCAGGCTGCGGTCATTAGCGGCGGCAATGCAGCTGCCGGGCAGGATATCGTGGAATTGGTTTACCAGCAGGGTGTTCCACAAGGGACGCAGGGCCGAGCCATCCACAGGGGTGCGGGCGGTTACGGCGCTGCGGGTCAGGCAGAGTTCCAACATGCGCAGCAGGTTTTCCGCCATGCGGTTGTTCTTTTTGATCTGCTGCTTGGCCGTCAGGGTGCCGCGGTGCAGCTCCAGATACAGCTCACCGTCATACACAGGCAGGGTAGGGGCGGCAGCTTCGAGCTTTTGCACAAAGGCATCGGCGGAGGTATATTCAACCTTGGGGCAGCCCTCAAGATCCTGCAGCCGTCGGGCGGCTTCGATCATCTCAAACTGCGGTCCGCCGCCGCCATCGCCATAGCCAAAGGCCACCAGCCGCTCCGGGAACGCCTGCTTGCGGGCAATGTGGTCCTTGTAGCCAATGCCCTCAATGCGTTCCAGCAGCCCAGCCGGGTCGGGCCAGGTATCGATCACAAAAAAGTGTGCTACCACGCTGGAACCGTCGATGCCTTTCCAGACAAAGGTTTCATAGGGGAAGCGGTTGGTATCGTTCCAAGCGAGCTTGGTGGTCAAAAATCCGGTCACGCCAAAACCCTGCATAATCTGTGGCAGGGCGGCGCTGTAGCCAAAGGTATCCGGCAGCCAGAATACCCGCTGCTCCTTGCCGAACTTATCCCGGATGTACCGGGTGCCCCACAAAAACTGGCGGACAAGGCTTTCGCCGGAGGGAATGTTGCAGTCGCATTCCACCCAGACCGCGCCGTTCAGCTCAAACCGGCCATCGGCTACCCGCTTTTGCAGCTGGCGGAATACCTGCGGGTAGTGCTGTTCCATCAGCCAGGTGTGGTAGGCAGCGCTCTGGATGAACCGATACTCGGGGTACTGGTCCAGCAGGTTAAACTGGTTGGCTGCGGTGCGGGCAATCTTTTTGATCGTTTCGTCCATCGGCCAAAGCCAGGCGGTATCAATATGGCTGTGGCCCACAAGGTCCGCAGTGGGGGCACTGCCACCGTTTTTTTGGGCCAGGGCGGGGGCCATCACGCGGCGTGCTGCGGCCAGGCTGGTGTGCCAGGTCTCGGCATCAGTGGCCGTTGGGTCATAGTACAGCACCTGATGCACCTGCGTTAATACGTTCAAAATCTCTGCGCGGCGGAAAGAAGTTTCCGGCAGTTTCTCCACCAGCTGCAGCAGGACCCGCAGGTCAAGAATAAAGTCCAGCACATCCTGGTTTTTGGTGCAGACCGAGATTTTGTCCGCAGTAAACCGAAAATCCCGGTGGGGGCGTTCCTCAAACGGCTGCTCGCCAATGACATAATGCCCGGCATAAAATTCAATGGCTAGCTGCACCGGGGTGCCCGGAACGGCAGCGCGGGTAAAGCAGTCGCAATAATGGTTGCCATGGCGGGTCACGACAATTTTGGTGGCAAAGGTACCATAGGGTTCGCCGTTCACCCACAACATGGCCTCATACCCGCCAAGCTCCGGGTACAGGTAAAGCGGCTGCCCGGCCAGCTCATTCGGTGGGGTATACTGGGTCAAAAACCAGCAGTAACGGCCCTCACCACCCCAGGTTTTGCCGGTGGGGCGGGTTTCGGGCACAGCGGCCAGGGTGGCATCCGGCACAGTCTCCAGCCGGTCGGCAGTTTCGTACATTGTATAGGGCAGCTGGGCGATTTTGGTGAATACATAGGGTTCAAACACTTCCAGCGCACGCTTTAGTTTGCCGATCAGTTTGCGGTTCTGGGCATCGTTCAGCATGGGGCGCCTCCTTCTCTCTTTTCCTGGGTTTCCGTTTGGCTTGTTTTTTACCGGGGCAGCGGGCGGCCCGGCGTTGTTTCATGCTTCCATCATACGGGTTTTGGGGCTTTCTGCAAGGCATTATAAAGAATTGATGATGCGATATCAACAATTCGTTATGTTGCAAAGTGGGTAAAATCGTCTATAATGGTAAAAACGCACGAATTTTGTTCAAAGGAGGCCCGCCCCATGCCGCAGGACCGCACCCCGCAGCTTTCCTTCAATTTGTCCCGCAGGCTTATCAGCATCTTTCTAGTTTCGGTGCTGGCGGTTTACACTGCCGGCATTACCGTTACCCTGCGCCTGCGCCGCAGCGCTATGCAGGACTGGCAAGCCGCCTACACTGCCCAGGCTGCGGATTTTACCGATCAGCTGAACACTGAGCTGCTGCGCATCCGCACCCAGATGAAATATACCCTGACCCGTTCTGTCACCCTGCGGCTGACCCTTACTCCGCGGCAGGCCAGCTTTCCCGCGCTGTATGATTCCATCCTGCGTATGACAGAGCAGGTATACACCATGCAGAATACCAGTAGTCTGATCCAATCTACCACAGCGTATTTTCCCTCGCTGAATAAAACCATTCATTCTTCCGGCACGTACAACGACCCCACCGCCCTGGAGCAGCAGCTGATTGAAGCATATTACGCTGCGCCCGGCCACAGTGCTGTGTTGACGGTGGGCGGGCGGCTGTATCTGGTATCGGACGCCACAAGTTTCAACAATAAAACATCCACCGCATTGGTGTGGGCGGAACTTTCCACCGCCGCACTGACCCGCCTGTGCAGCCAATATGCGGAAAACGGCCAGACCACGGCCATCTATTGTACGGACGGCAGCAACATCTTTACGGTGCGCAGCCCCGGCAGCGCATCAGCCCCCGCCGCCCTGGTGGTGAATATCCAGGATGCCGTGTTGAATGAATTCACCGGTAGCACGGAAACCAAAGTGGATGCTGCTGAATATCTGCGCATCGTGCAGCCTGTTGGTTCGTGGAGCTTGTGGACTGCCAGTTACGCTGGAACCGATGCACTGCGGGAAGTAACAGCCTCCTTTGCAGTGTGGATCGGCGTGCAGACGATAATTATGCTGCTGGCGGTAGGAATCTTTCTGTTTTTGGTCTGGCGGCTCATCACAAAGCCGTTCCGCCAAATCGCCAAACAGCTGCAAACAATGGAGCAGACCGGGATGCTACTGCCGGACCCCAAGGGCGGGCCTGCCATCAGCAATGATATGGACTTTTTGCATTACGCTTTTGCCCAGCTGGGCAGCCAGCTGCAGGCCACGCTGGAACAGGCATATCATAATAAAGAGCTCGCTTATCAGTCCGAGATCAAATACTTACAGGCGCAGATCAATCCGCACTTTTTGTACAACAGCTTTTACCATTTGTACCGAATGGCCAAAATGGAGGACACCGACGGCATTGCCGAGATGAGCCTGAAATTAAGCTCTTACTACCGTTATATTACCCGCAGCGCCCAGCCGGTTGTTACCCTGGCGATGGAGTACCAGAACATTGTGGATTATACCGAGATACAGACCATCCGCTTTGGTGACCGCATCACGGTGCAGCTGCAGCCCCTGCCGGAACCTTACCGCGAACTCGCCGTGCCGCGCTTTATTTTACAGCCCCTGTTCGAGAACGCATATAACCACGGCGTGGAAAAAATGGAGAACGGTCTGATCCAGCTGCGGTTTAAGATGAAACCTGAATTTTTGAATATTTATGTTGAAAATAACGGCAGCTGCCCAGATGCCGAGCTGGAAAAACTGACCCAGTACTTGAACAGCACTGACCGCAAGGCCGAGTGCACCGCCCTGAAAAACGTAAAGCTGCGTATGCAGATGCAGGGTGGCGACTTGCAGGTGAGCCATGGCACGCTGGGCGGCTTTGGGGTCAGCCTGCGACTGCCGTTGCATCCCGCTCACTCGCTGAACACCGAACAGCAAAACGGGCAGCCACAAAAGGAGGAAACCAGCCATGCAGACACTGTTGCTTGTGGATGATGAACCAAATATTGTAGAGGGCCTTGCCAGCCAGTTTGAGGGCCGGTACGGCGGTGATGTGATCGTGCTGAAAAGCTTTTCCGGCCTGCACGCGTTATCCATTCTGCAAAACAACAAGGTGGATGTGGTGTTGTCTGACATCCGCATGCCGGATATGGACGGCCTGACTTTGCAGCGAGAAACGGAAGCGCTGTGGCCGCACATCCATTTCGTGTTTTTGAGTGGCTTTGATGATTTCCAGTTTATCCATCAGGCGTCCAAATCGCCGCTGTACCATGGGTATTTGCTCAAAATGGAAGGCGACGAGGTGGTACTGAACAAGATCGATCAGGAGATCGCCCAGTGCGCAGCCGAAGCACGCGCCGAGCTGGAGCAGGGCGAAATGCAGCGCCGTTATGCCCGCATGCAGGGCTTTTTGCAGCGCGCTGCGCTGGAAGGTTTTGTGCGTGGCGGCGGCAGCTGGCAGCAGATCCAGCATAGCCTGCCCAATCTGGAGATGACGCTGGACCCCACCCGCCCCGTGGCCATGGTTCTGGGCAAAGATACCGCAGCCGAGGCAACGGAGCATCTGCAAAGCCTGATGCTGGCGGATAACATCCTGGCCGCGCAGTTCCCGCAGCTGGTGTTTGAATCCCTGATGCCGGAAAGCGGAACCTTTGTGTGGTTGCTGCAGGGTGCTGCGCCGGAAAACCCGCCTGCAACCAATTATCTGTATGCTGTGTTTGAAGCGTTGCAGCAGCAGTTGAGCGATACCGCCAACTGCCCGGTCAGTGTGGTGGTTGGCAACGCCGGACCGTTTGAGAATCTGGCCGAGCAGTACAGCCTGCTGAACCGCATCTACCGCATGGTGGACCAGAGCGCCGGCCGCCTGCTGATCGTGGACGAAAATACTTACGCGGATCTGCTGCTGGGCACCGGCAGCGCTTCCATCCAGAACCAATTCCAGTTTTCGGCACTGTTGCAGCAGTTGGACCAGCTGATGCGCACAGGCACTGCGGATACTGTATGCACCATGATGCAGACAACATTTTTTGATGCTGCCGAACCGCCCCAACTGGACAGCGAACAGCAGCTGCTGCTCTTCACCCTGCTGCTGAACGTGCGGCGGGAAATTTTTGCCGAACAGCTGGGAGAAGAGCCCGCCCGCGATACGGCCTGCTTTGACCTGTTTAACGCCTACCTGCGCAGCGGTGCCGCTACCCAGCTGGAAATGCTGCACCGCTTTACCGACCTGTGCGCCGAAACCTGCCGCCAGCGCGAGGAAAACGAAACCCACAGCACCCAGGCCATCATCAAGCGGATCAACCGTTATATTGAGGACAACGTGGAAAACTATGACCTTTCCCTGACTGCCCTTGCCCGCATGACCGGCTTCAACCCGTCGTATCTGTCCCGCTTTTACCGCATCAATACCGGCAAAAAGCTTTCCGACCAGATCGACGAGGCCAAATTGCAGCACGCGAAGAAATTGATCGCCCAGGGGGAACTGGTCAAAAATGTGGCCGAACGTACCGGTTTTGCCTCGCCGTCGGCGTTCATCCTGTTCTTCAAACGCAACACTGGGGTAACGCCGAGGCAGTATTTTGAGAGCGAAAATAAAAGTTAGGGCAATACCGCATAATTCTAAGTGCCGATACGGCGAGCGAGGTGCGGCAGCTGCTAGGCCAAAAGCGCAGATAATACTGGA
>NZ_PSQF01000116.1:0-7306 GCF_003324125.1 Subdoligranulum sp. APC924/74
TTTGCAGCATCCAGTATTATCTGCGCTTTTGGCTTGGCATCTGCCGCACCTCGCTCGCCGTATCGGCACTTAGAATTGTGCGGTATTGCCTTAGCCCCGTTACCCATCAACAGGGAGGTTGAAGATGAGCAAATATGTTCTTGCGCTGGATCAGGGTACCACCAGCAGCCGGGCAATCCTGTTTGATAATGAGCAGAATATCATTGCCGTGCGCCAGCGCGAATTTGAGCAGCTATACCCCCAGCAGGGCTGGGTGGAGCACGACCCCATGGAGATATGGTCCAGCCAGTATGGCGTGATGAACGAGGTGGTAGCCCAAAGCGGCGTGGATGCGCATGATATTGCCGCCATCGGCATTACCAACCAGCGCGAAACCACGATTTTGTGGGAAAAAGCGACCGGCCGCCCCATTTATAACGCCATTGTGTGGCAATGCCGCCGCACTGCACCGTTGGTGGATGAGCTGCTCAGCCAGCCGGGCATGGCAGAGTATATCAAAGAGAATACCGGCCTTGTGCCGGATGCCTACTTTTCCGCAACCAAAATCAAGTGGATTCTGGACCATGTGCCGGGCGCACGGGAGCGCGCACAGGCGGGAGAAATTCTGTTTGGCACGGTGGACAGCTGGCTGGTGTGGAAGCTGACCGGCGGCAAGGTGCATGTAACGGACCGAACCAACGCCAGCCGCACCATGCTGTATAATATCCACAAGCTGGACTGGGATGATACACTGCTGAACGCGCTGGATATCCCCCGCGCCATGCTGCCGCGTGTGACGGATTCCAGCGAGATTTACGGTTACACCGACCTGTGCGGCGTACAGGTGCCGGTGGCCGGTATTGCGGGCGACCAGCAGGCCGCACTGTTTGGCCAGGGCTGTTTTTCCAAAGGCGAAGCCAAAAACACCTATGGTACCGGCTGCTTTTTGCTGATGAACACCGGCGATACCATCTGCCGCAGCAAAAATGGCCTGCTGACCACCATTGCCATCAGCCTGAACGGCAAGGTGGAGTATGCGCTGGAGGGCAGTGTGTTTGTGGGCGGGGCGGTCATCCAGTGGGTGCGCGATGGCCTGCGCATGATCCAAGAAAGCCGGGATTCGGAGTATTACGCCCAGAAGGTGCCGGATAACGGCGGGGTGTATATTGTTCCGGCCTTTACCGGATTGGGCGCACCCTACTGGGATATGTACGCCCGCGGGGCCATTGTGGGCATTACCCGCGGCACCACCCAGAACCATATCATCCGCGCGGCGGAGGAGTCCATCGCTTATCAGAGCTATGACCTGGTGCACGCGATGGAGTTGGATGTGGGCCAGCCCATCACCGCCCTGAAAGTGGATGGCGGTGCTTCCCGCGACCAGTTTTTGATGCAGTTCCAGGCGGACATCCTGAACAAAACCGTGCTGCGCCCGGCCATCCGCGAAACAACGGCCCTTGGCGCTGCCTACCTGGCGGGCCTTGCCACCGGCGTGTGGAAAGACCGTGGGGAAATCCGCAGCCTGTGGCACTGCAACATGACCTTTACTCCCAACATGGAAGCTCCGGAACGCGAAAAGCTGCTGGCTGGCTGGCACAAAGCCGTGGGCCGAAGCCGCGATTGGGCGGAACACGAGTAGGAGTTAGGTAGAGGACGATACTCGCATCGTCCCGGGTGACGGGCTGTATCAAACGTTTCACATGTATCCCCACGATTCAACCTGTGAGCAAATTCCCCAAACCAACTCTAAAACTACTCACATAAAAAACAATCACCAAACAACAACAGGCCCGCGCCGCAGGAGAACATCCCGGCGTGGGCCTGTTATTTATCTATGGCAACACCGCACAATTCCCGCCTTGCGGCTTAAGCACCGCTCCGGCAGCTGCGACACGGCATCTGCGTTGCCAAAATGCTCGATAATGTCGGGTTGCGGTACCCGCATCGTGCTTCGGGGGCAAAAGCCCCTCGCACTCTGCGACCGCTGCCCCTGCTTCGGTTCGCTGTTTCCGCCACTGGCGGCGCTCACCTTTGCAGCATCCAGTATTATCTGCACTTTTGGCTTAGCAGCTGCCGCACCTCGCTCGCCGTATCGGCACTTAGAATTATGCGGTATTGCCCTATGGCAATCTGTGACTAAAATGATTTAATTCATGTGCACCAGCTTGGGGTAGACCCGCTGCATATAGGAATCGTCGAAATGCTCGTCCAGCAGGGTATCCAGGCTGGTCTGGGCGGCAACGCCCTCCAAACGGGCGTCATAACGAATCAGCGCGGCGGAGCTGACGATCATATTGACTGCCATAAATACCACCAGGCACCAGGTCAAAATGGTACCGCCGCGGCGGGGCAGGCTTTCAATCAAGCGGTCCAACGGCGGGAACAGCACCTTGAACCATGCCACAGCGGCCAGCCCCCAGAAAAAGCAGTACAGCAGATTGATACGCCCGCCCAGGTTGAACGGCAGGGCACTGTAATCCCAGAATACCGCGCCGAACACGATTTCGGTAAACACGCTGCACAGATACTCGTAAGCACCGCCCAACAGGGTGCCCATGCCAAACAGCCAGAATGCCGAACGGTCTTTGTACTTGTACAAAACCTGGGTGACCAGCGCAATGGCAAGGCCCCAAACAATAGAGAAAGGTCCCCACACCAGGCTGGAACGGCTCATCCAATACCCAGCGGTAATGCGGCAGAAAATCGTTTCGGTGATGTCGCCCAGGAACGCGCCGATTACAAACAGCAAAAAGATTTTGTAAAAGCTGCACCCGGCAGCAAACGCCGTGCTTTTGGTGCGCTTGGGGCGTATCAGGTCCAGCTGCGGGGCCTTGGTGCGCATGCGGCGCTCGGTGCGGTCAAAAATCCACAACCCCATCCGCAGCGTCAGGTTGGCAAGGCGGTTGTTGACCTCGTCCACTCTGGGCAGCTTGTAGCGCAGGCCGCCCAGGGTCAGTGCGGTGCCCAGCAGATCAATGACCAGCAAAATGGCAAAGATCCACAACAGAACATGCGCAAGCCCGGCGGGCACCAGCTGGTACAAACGCATCAGCAGCGGCACCAGCCACTTGACAGTTACCAGGCCCAGGGCACCCCAGACAACGGAAGCCGAAAGGCAGATGTAGCCATCCAGGTTCCATTTGCAGTCAGAGTAATCCCACCAGCGGGTGTGGCTGTAGTGCTCCAGCAAATGCCCGGCAATCCATTCCACCACCGTGGCATACAGCGCGCTGAACAAAAACAGGAAGAACCACCCGCCGCTCAATTCCCGCAGGGCAATGGTGATCAGGCAGCCGGTAATGCCGTAAACCAGGCACAGCGGCCCGTGCAGCACGCCGCGGTCCCGGTACTGGCCCAGCCGCACTGCGGTGGCAGCAACTTCCAGGCACCAGCCCAGGAACGAAAAGGCCAAAAACAGCCAGAACAGTTGGTATAACATAAAAACTCCTCTGTGTGTTGCAGAATCAGCGAACACCACTATTCTACAATACCCAAAGGAGTTATGCAATATTTTGGCGCAGAATGGTTGAAAATAAGAACCTTTACGGCATGTCGCACACCAGCCGCTGGCCGCCGCTGCCGCCGCTGACATAGTGGGTGGTGCGGCTGACCTGGTTGTCCACCGGCTGCCCGGCAGCGTACAGCTTGAGGTTATGGATAAAGATTTCTACAATGTTATCCAGTGTTTTGGCCAGGCTGAACCGCCCGGAAATGTGCGGCGTGATGATCACATTCGGTTCGCTCCACAGCGGGTGGTCTGACGGCAGCGGCTCTGGGTCAGTCACATCCAGCGCTGCACCGAACAAATGCCCGCTGTGTACGGCATCGGCCAGGGCAAGGCAGTCCACCGTGGAACCACGGCCCACGTTCAGCAGAATTGCCCCCTGCTTGCAGCGGGCCAGGCGGGCGGCATCAAACATGTGCAGCGTTTCCGGCGTGCCGGGCAGGCTCAGGGCAACCAGGTCTGCCTGCGGCAGCTCGGCGTCCAGTTCGCTTTGGGGCACCACCCGCAGGCAGTAATCGGGGCAGGGGGCACCGGGGCGCACGCTGCGCCGCACACCGACAACCTCGGCCCCAAGGGCGTGGGCGCGCATGGCAAAGTTAGAGCCGATATCCCCCATGCCAACGCATAACACGCGGGACCCGGCCACCGGCCGCACCTGGCGGGTGATGGCATCCCACTTGTGCTGCGTCTGGCGGTCCCGGTATAAAAACAGATCCTTCTGCAGCCCCAGCCACAAGCCCAGCATCCACTCGCTGATGGCCAGCCCGTAAGCACCGGTGGCGTTGGTCACCAGGCACTGCTCCGGCAGCACGCCCGGCACCAGATAGGTATCCGGTCCCGCAAAGTTGGATTGGAACCATTCCAGATGGTGGTTTTGGCAAATCAGCTCTACCGGCACATTGCCCATGATGATATCTGCCTCCAGCACCTGGGCCAGGGTAACGGTTTCGGTTTGGGCAAAGATAAATTCATATTCCGGAACGCTGGCCTGCAAGGCGCTGCGCTGGGCATCGCTCAATGGCAGAGCCACTAAAACATGTTTTGGCATGAAACATTTCTCCTTGCAATCAAACGCCGCGTTCCTGCTTGCTGAAAATGCAGCCGCAGTAATCCTGCCGGTACAGGCCGTATTCTGCGCTCAAAGCAAGGCTGCGCTTGTAACCGTCCTTTTTGCGGAACTCGCTTTGCAGGTAGTTCAGGCCGTACTGTTGGGCTAGTTCGCAGCCGATGGTGTTCAGCCGCACAGGGTCCTTGACTGGGGAGATGGAAAGGGTGGTGGTGAACCAGTTAAAGCCGTGTGCCCTGGCGTACTGGGCGGCGCGTTCCAGCCGCATGCGGTAACACACGGTGCAGCGCTCGCCGCGCTCCGGCTCGTTTTCCAGCCCTTTTACTGCAGTGTAAAACTCCTGCGGGTCATACGGCAGCTCCACCACCGTGATGCCGCGGGCAGCGTACCCGGCATCGCGCACAAAACGTTCCAGTTCGGCTTCCCGGCGGTGGTATTCCTCCGGTGGGGCAATGTTGGGGTTATAATATAAAATGGTAACGTCAAAATGGTCGGCCAGACGTTCCAACGTGGCGCTGGAACAGGGCGCGCAGCAGGCGTGCAGCAGCAGCTGCGGGCGCTGGCCATCGCGCTCTAATGCGGCGATGGTTTCTTCCATCACGCGCTCATAATTGATTCGGTTTGCCAATGGTGTTTTCCCTCCTGCATGGCAGCGGCTGCTGCCGCAATCTAACCCCATTATAGCGTATTGCTGGGCAAATTTACACCCCGCACAGGAAGAATAACCGCCACAGCCTTTGAAATATGGAAAATTGCGCGGCGCTTTTTGCAAAATGTTGAATTTTTTATCACGAATTGTTCACATCTATCGGGTATTCTATAGTTGTTCCCAAAAGGAACGGTGCCAAGGAACAGGGACCCGAACACCGTTGGGGCATTGCCAAATGCTCAGGGGAACAACGCAGACTTTTTTCATCCACTCCTCTTTCTCTTTTTTCTTCTTTTCAAGGAAAAACCGCCGCACAGGAACAGGGACCTGTGTGGCGGCTTTTCTTTTTGAATTTGGGTTTGATGAAGCAAACTGAATAAAAATGTGATATAATAACAGGCACAAGCTATTTACCACCAACAGGAGGGGAACAACTATGGTACAGGTCGATTTGATCACCGGCTTTCTTGGCTCTGGCAAAACGACTTTTATGCGGCACTATGCCCGCTATATGGTTCAGCAGGGCTGGAATGTCTGCATTTTGGAAAATGACTTTGGCGCGGTCAATGTGGATGTTATGCTGCTGCAGGATATTTTGGGCGACCATTGCGATATGGAAAGCATCAGCGGCGGGTGCGACTGCGATACCCACCAGCGCCGGATGCGCACCAAATTGATCTCGCTGGCCATGCAGGGCTTTGACAGGGTCATTATTGAGCCGAGCGGTATTTTTGATGTAGATGAATTTTTTGACATCCTGCACGATGAACCGCTGGATAAGTGGTACCGTATGGGCAACGTGATTGCTATTGTGGATGCCAAGCAGGAGCAGCAGCTTTCGCCCCAGTCGGCCTACCTGCTGGCGTCCGAAACCGCCAATGCCGGCATGGTGGTGCTGAGCCGCAGCCAGCTGGCTACCCCGGCCGAGATGGATTCCACGGTAAACTACCTGAACCACGCGCTGGAGCAAAACGGCTGCGCCCGCCGCTTTGGCGCAGATGTACTGCGCAAAAACTGGGAGGACCTGACCCCGCAGGACCTGGCCGCCGTTGCCGCCTGCGGCAGCAAGCAGGCCAGCTATGAAAAAATGCACTTTGACCAGCACGATGTGTTTTCTTCGCTCTATTTTATCGACCGTCACTTACCCCTGCCGCGGCTGAAAGAAGTGGTGAATGAACTGTTTGCCGATGCCTCCTGCGGCCGCATTATGCGCATTAAGGGCTTTACTTCGGATGGAAATGGCTGGCTGGAGCTGAACGCCAGCCGCGACGCCATGACCTTAAAGCCCATTGCCAAAGCGCAGGAAGTGATCATCGTGATCGGTGAGCAGCTGAACCGCGCTGCCATTGAGGCACACTGGAAAGAGGTTTGAAACCACTGAATCTGCTGAACGAAAGCCAAATGCAGGAAAAAGGTTAAATCAAAATTCCCTCACAGTGGTCAATTTCGTGCTGGATGATTTCCGCCGTCCAGCCGGTAAACGTTTTAAGCCGCGTCTGGAATTTTTCATTCTGCCACTGCACTTTGATGACTTTGTGGCGCTTGGTTTTCCGCGTGCCGGTAAGCGATAAGCAGCCTTCGTCCGTTTCATAGGCTCCGGACTGTTTGACGATGACAGGGTTGAACATGACCATGTATTCGCCGTCATTCTCAAAAGCGATAATGCGTTTGTTCACGCCGATCATGTTTGCCGCCATACCCACGCAGCCATCCTTGTGGGCAATCAGAGTTTCCATCAGGTCCTGCGCTACGCCAAGGTCCGCCGCCGTGGCGGGCGCGGCTTTCTGCGCAAGAAAAGTCTCGTCTTTGCAAATTTCACGAATCATTGGGGATGCTCCTTAACTGTTTTTTCTACATTGTATCAGCCAAGGGGAAAATACACAAGAAAGAAAACGATAACAAAAAATATCTGCCCGCTCTACGATTATATTTAAGGCAATACCGCATAATTCTAAGTGCCGATACGGCGAGCAAGGTGCGGCAGATGCTAAGCCAAAAGCGCAGATAATACTGGATGCTGCAAAGGTGAACGCCGCCAGTGGCGGAAACAGCGAACCGAAGCAGGGGCAGCGGTCGCAGAGTGCGAGGGGCTTTTGCCCCCGAAGCA
>NZ_PSQF01000117.1:0-7280 GCF_003324125.1 Subdoligranulum sp. APC924/74
AATGCCCAGCGCACGGCACTTGTACAGGCCTTTTTGTCGGAGATTGAGGCCGCAGGGTATTACGGCATCCTGTATGCTAGCTGCGATTTTATCCGCAATCGGTTGGACCACAAGTTCCTGTCCAAATATGATATTTGGGTAGCGCAGTACAGCAGCAAGTGCACCTGTCCCCTGCCCTATGGCATGTGGCAGTATTCCAGCCGCAACGCCCTGGGCATCCCCGGTTACGGCACCAGCCTGGACTGCAACCGCATCTACAAGGACTATGAGCGGATGATGATCCAGGCGGGCCTGCAGGGCCACACCGCACCCCCGCCGGAGGATACCACCCCCAATAAGCTGGACAAGCAGCGGATTACCATTGGCCGTATCTCCAGCGGCGACCGCAGCACCATCCGCGCCTTGTGCGATGGGCTGGGGCTGGTGGCTGCCAGTCTCTACCGCGAAACCTGCGCGGATGGCAACCTGTGGACGCTGGACATTGGCCCGGTATCCAGCGGGGACGCATGGTACATCATGCGCAAGTGCTCGGAGCTGCAGCTCATTGACGCAGGGTTGTACAAGAGCGAGTATGTGGGGTGATACGGTGAAAAAATTGTTTATCTCCCAGCCGATGCGCGGCAAGACCGACGAGGAAATCCTCAAAGAGCGCAAGGCGCTGATGGCCGACGTGTATATGAAAACCCATGAGGAAATCGAGGTCATCAAATCCTTTTTCGAGGGCGCCCCGACTGACGCAACGCCGCTGTGGTATTTGGGCGAAAGCCTCAAGCTGCTGGGCACCGCCGATTTTGCAGTGTTCGCCCCTGGCTGGCAGGACTATCGCGGATGCCGCATTGAGCACGATGCCGCCGTAGCCTACGGCATCCCTATCGTGGAGGTATGAGCATGGATGCTATCATCGTTGCCCTGATCACCGGCGGGCTGAGCCTGCTGGGGGTGGTTATCACCAACATGATGGCTGCCCGCCGTACCGAACAGCGGATGATAACGGCCCAGGCGGTCACGGATGCCCGCTTGGAGGAGCTGACCCGCGAAGTCCGCGCTCACAATAACTTTGCCCAGCGGGTGCCGGTGCTGGAAGAGCAGCTGCGTGTGGCAAACCACCGGATCGCGGACCTGGAAAACAAAACTGCTTGAAAATCACACACAGAGACATAGGAGGAAAAATCATGGATTTTGCATCTTTTGGTATTGCAAGCGTCGCTTGCATCACCGTTATCTGCTACCTTGCTGCCACCGCCATCAAGCAAACCCCACTGGCCAACAAGTGGCTGCCGTCCATCTGTGGTGCCCTTGGCGGCCTGCTGGGGGTGGCCGCCATGTACATCAACGTGCCGGACTTTCCCGCCGCTGATCCGCTGATCGCGCTTGCCGTGGGCATTGTTTCTGGCCTTGCGGCTACCGGTGCGGATCAGGTTATCAAGCAGGCCCAGAAATAAGAAATTCAATAAAATGAACCCCTGGAGAGTGTTGCTCCAGGGGTTCATTTTATTGAATTATTCTGCCGTTTTCTACGACTTTTATACGACCTACGACCGAAATACGACTGCAAATCAAGGAGAATACCGGAGCATCGCGCAGCATAAAGAAGTTGATAATTTACGAATGGTTGTTCTTTATTCGATGCCTAGTGTTTTATCGCAAAGGCGTAAGTTATTCGTCAACCATGATGTCGAGGTCCATCTCGCTGCCGGTGGTCTTGGGTGTATCCGCCATGGGAGCGGCAGGGGCATCTTCAGCAGCAACGGGGGTAACAGCCGGCTTCTCCAGCGGCTTCACGGTTCCCTTTTTGCCGGCCGCCAGCAGACGGTCCGCATTTTCGCGCACCTGCTTTTCAATCTCAGCAGCCACATCAGGGTGTTCTTTCAGGTAGAGCTTGGCGTTATCGCGGCCCTGGCCCAGGCGGATATCGCCATAGTTGAACCATGCGCCGCTCTTTTGCACAATGCCCAGCTTAGCACCCAGATCGATCATTTCGCCCAGTTTGGAGATTCCCTCGCCGAACATGATGTCAAACTCGGCCTCACGGAACGGGGGTGCCACTTTGTTCTTGACGATCTTGGCGCGGGTACGGTTGCCGATAAAGGAACCGCTGGCGTCCTTCAGGCCCTCAATGCGGCGCACATCAATCCGTACAGAGGAATAATATTTCAGGGCGCGGCCACCGGTGGTCACTTCAGGGTTGCCGTACATCACACCGACTTTTTCGCGCAGCTGGTTAATAAAGATGCAGACGGTGTTTGTTTTGCCGATGATGCCGGTCAGCTTACGCAGAGCCTGGCTCATCAGGCGGGCCTGCAGGCCAACGTGGGAATCGCCCATTTCGCCTTCAATTTCGGCTTTGGGCACCATGGCAGCAACAGAGTCCACAACAATAGCGTCAATCGCGCCGGAGCGTACCAGAGCTTCGCAGATTTCCATGGCCTGCTCGCCGGTATCCGGCTGGCTGACCAGCAGGCTGTCAATGTCAACGCCAAGGGCGCGGGCATAGGTGGGATCCAGGGCGTGCTCAACGTCGATAAAGGCAACCTCACCGCCCAGCTTCTGGGCTTCAGCCAGAACATGCAGGGCCAGGGTGGTTTTACCGGAAGATTCCGGCCCATATACCTCAATGATGCGTCCGCGTGGCAGGCCGCCGATGCCCAGCGCCAGGTCCAGCCCCAGGCTGCCGGTGGAAATGGCATCCACCTGCATGGCAACGTTGGTCCCAAGCTTCATCACGGCGCCTTTGCCAAACTGCTTTTCGATCTGGGCCAGTGCCGTCTCCAGCGCTGCCTTTTTATCCCCTGCCGGGCCGGTGGGGAGCTGCTTGGATGAACTTTCCTTTTTTGCTGCCATAAGTTTATATCTCCTTATCTGAGCGATCGTGCGTTGTATCCCATATGCACCACAGGCAACTGCGGTGCTGTTTTTATTTTGTACGGCAGGTGCGCTGCTATCCAAATGGTCGTCCTGCGTTTATCAGGTATTATTATAACCAATCGCGGCACGAATTACAACCATTTGTTGTCATCTTTTCAAAATTTTCTTCGCATTTTCCACATTTCAGCTGCAAAACGTTGAAAATCAGATTTATTTCACCCGTTGGGCGTACACCACACGGTCGTTGCCGCCGTAATCCTTCCTTGCCTGCACTTGCTGCCAGCCGTTTTGGCGGCATATCTCCATCACATCCGCCCGCTGGGCACAGCCAATCTCAAACACCAGCCACCCACCGGGGCAGACAATATCACGGTAGTGGGCGGCAATGGCGCGGTAAAAATCCAACCCATCCGTTCCGCCGTCCAGCGCCATAGCTGGCTCGTGGGCGGTCTCCGGCATCAGGGCCTGCATCTCTGCCCCGGTCAGGTACGGCGGGTTGGAGATGATCAGCTGCACGCTTTGGGGCATAAGCTCTCGCCAGTATTGCAGCACATCCGCTGCCTTTGCCTGCACACCGGTGCCATGTACGTTGGCTTGCAGGTATTGCAGCGCCTGCGGGCTTTTTTCCACGCAGGTCACGCTGGCACTTGGCACAAAATGGCGGATGCCAATGCCCAGGCAGCCAGTTCCGGCGCACAGGTCCAGCACCCGGGGCTCAGGTTTTCCCATCTGCTGCAACAGCTCAATGGCCGTTTCGCACACCACCTCGCTGTCTGCGCGGGGGCAGAGCACACCGGGGCCGACTTTGAAGGTCAACCCCAGAAAGTCCCACTCCCCTGCCAGGTATTGCAGCGGCACCCGCTGCATGCGCTGAGCCGCCAGTTCCGCCAGGCACTCAGCCTGCGGCCGGGTAAGCGGGTCAAACAGCAAGCGCGGATCTTTTCCAGCGGCAATGCGCAGCAGTTCGCGGGCGTCGTAATCAGCATCGGGGCAGCCTGCGGCCTGCAGAGCATCCTGCACCATGCGCACAGCCTGGCGCGGCAGAATGCCCGCCAGCTGCTGTGGGGCAAGCGGCGTTACCATTGGCCGTCCTCCGGCTTTTTGGGCAGTACGGGGGTAACGGCGGCGATGGCCACTTCAATCATGTCATCTTCCGGCTCAAAGGTCGTCAGGTGCTGCAGCCAAAGCCCCGGCACCGAAACAGCCCGTGCCAGCAGCGAGTTGGAACGCCCTGCCCACTTCAAAATCTCATAACAGATGCCCACCAGCAGCGGCAGCATGGCCAGCTTGTACAGCACGCGCAGCATGGTACCGCTCCACGGCAGCACCGCATACAGCACAATGCTGACCAGAATGACCAGAATCAAAAAACTGGTGCCGCAGCGGGGGTGGAACCGCGTATGTCTGCGGATGTTAGCAACCGTCAATTCCTCACCTGCCTCATAGCAGGCAATCGTTTTGTGCTCAGCCCCGTGGTACTGGAACATGCGGTGGATTTCCTTCATGCGGGTGCAGAGGAACATGTAACCCAAAAAGATTGCCAGCTTGAGCACTGCTTCCAAGATGACCCGCGGCCAGCGCCCCATGGGGATCACTTTTGCCACCAGCCCAGTCAGGAACGTAGGCAGAAAGGTAAACAGAAAAATTGCCAGCACTACACCTGCGCAGGCGGAAAGGGTCATCAGCGCACTTTGTACCTTGGGGCCGGCGTGTTCGTCCAGCCAGCGGTCCAGCTTGCTCTCGTTCTGCTTTTCTTCCTCTTTTTCCTCTTCCGTCATGGCAATATCGGCGGAGTGCATCAGGTATTTGTACCCGTTCATCAGGTTTTCCACCATATTGCACACTCCGCGCACCAGGGGAACTTTATTGTACCAGTGGGTGGTCACATCGGAATAGCTCAGATCAATCGTGCCGTCCGGCCGGCGTACCGCGCAGCAGATTTTTTCAGGGCCGCGCATCATAATACCCTCCATCAGGGCCTGGCCGCCCACAGAGGTACGGAATTTTTCAGTTGGACGTTGTTCTTGCGGCATGGGTTCTCCTTTATTTTTGCGGTCAAAGCGGCTCGTGCAGATGTTCCTGCCCAGCGTGGTAGATGGGCAGGGTGATGGTAACGGTGGTACCCTGCCCCAACGTTGAGGTGATATCCGCCGTACCGCCCAGTGCTTTGGTGATCTCATCCACCACCGCCAGGCCGATGCCGGAACCACGCACGGCGTTTTTGGCTTTGAAGAATTTCATCTTTACGTTTTGCAGGTCATCCGGCGCAATGCCGCGGCCCTGGTCCCGGATGCTGGCCGTTACGGTGGTGGCGGTGCGGGTCAGAGTAAAGAAAATGGTTCCTTCCGGCGGCGAATATTTGATGGCGTTATCAAATACGTTGACAAACACCTGGCGCAGGCGGGCGGGGTCAGCCCAAACGGGATACGGCTCCGGCGGTTCGTCATACACAAGGTGCAGCCCCTCCTGCCGGATGCGGGCTTCCACAAACAGGGCAGCGTCGGTGGCTTCGGCCACAAAATCCAGCACCTCGCAGTTCAGTTTGATGCCGTTTTGCAGGCGGGAAAAATCCAGCAGTTCCTCCACCATATCATACAGGCGGTCGGTCTCACTGCGGATAATGGTAATACCCTTGCGGTAGTTTTCGTCATCGGGGTCACGGATGTTGGCGATGGTTTCCACCCAGCCTTTGATGCTGGTCAGCGGAGTGCGCAGTTCGTGGCTGACAGAGGAGATGAACTCGTTTTTCATCCGTTCCGTTTTTGTCAGGTCCTCGGCCATCTGGTTGATGGCTTTGCACAGGCGGCCGATCTCATCGTCATACGGGGTATCCGGCAGGCGGGTGGTCAAATCGCCGTGGGCAATGCGATTGGCGGTGGCTTCCACCTGGCCCAGCGGCCGCACAATGGTGCGGATAAAAAACAGGCCGCTGAACACCGCAAACCCCAGCACCACCGCCGCCACGCCGAACGAAACCATCAGCGTGCTGTACCACTGGCGGTCCACCAGCGTCAGGCTGGTAACAAGGCGCATGGCCGTCACATTGCCCGCCGCATAAGGCACCAGGCTGGTAACAGCCATCACGTGTTCGCCGTCCGCTGTGCGGAAAGTGACCATGCCGCTGCCGGTGGAGCCGGTGACAGCCTGATAAAAATCCCTGCCCTCGCTCAGCAGATTCTTGTTCATGGTGCCGCTGGAGGTTGCCAGCACCACGCCGGAGGAATCCAACAGCATGAACTCGAACTTATCTTTTTCATCAAACTGTTCCACCGTGCGGCGCAGGGACTGGCTGCGGCTTTCAGACGTTGCCTGGCTGCTGCCGGCGGTGCCGGTTGCCTGCAAACGCCCCTCCACGGTGGAAAACCGCGCCTGCATGGCACGCTGCACCCCGCCGTACAAATTCTGGTGGCTGTAATACAAAAACAGCCCCAGCGCCGCAGCCAGGATGCAAATGGTAATCAGCAGGCTGCCGCGCAGCCAGCGGCGGGTAATGCTCTGCACAGGCGGCAGCCCCCTTTCCATAAAAATGCGGTAATTATGCGTTCCAGCGGTAGCCATAGCCCCAGACGGTCAAAATGTGCTGGGGGCTGCTGGGTTCATCTTCCACTTTCATGCGCAGGCGGCGGATGTTGACATCCACGATCTTGACATCGCCGAAATACCCCTTGCCCCAAACGCCTTCCAGGATCTTTTCGCGCACCAGGGCAGTGCCGGGGTTGCGGAAAAACAGCTCCATGATCTGAAATTCCACCTGGGTCAGGTCAATGGGCTTGCCGGATTTGTACAGCACGCGGCTTTTTTCATCCAGCACAAAGGGGCCGCTGACCAGCTGATCCGGCTCGGAGCCTGCCTGTTCATCGTCCGCAGTGGCGCTGCGGCGCACTCGGCGGGCCAGCGCTTCCACGCGGGCCATCAGCTCCGACACCGAGAACGGCTTGGTGATATAATCATCCGCGCCGATGGAAAGGCCGCGGATCTTATCGCTCTCCTGCCCTTTGGCGGACGCCATAATAATACCGATGTACGGGTCGCCGTGGCGGATGGTTTCGCACAGCGAAAACCCATCCATGCCCGGCAGCATGATATCCAGCAGCGCTACATCGCAGGGGGGATTTTTCTGGATCAACTCCAGCGCACGTTCCGCGCTGGGGGCTTCCAATACTTCCCAGCCTGTCATTTTCAGGTTCAGTGCCACAAGTTCGCGGATGCTGGCTTCGTCTTCTACGACCAGAATACGTTTCATTGTTTTTCCTTTCCCGGTCGGGGTTCTGTTTCCCGCCGCCTGATTGTTATGGCGCACCGCCCGCAGATAGACATGCGCGTTTTACCGTATATTTTTAGGGCAATACCGCATAATTCTAAGTGCCGATACGGCGAGCGAGGTGCGGCAGATGCCAAGCCAAAAGCGCAGATAA
>NZ_PSQF01000118.1:0-7266 GCF_003324125.1 Subdoligranulum sp. APC924/74
TTATCGAGCATTTTGGCAACGCAGATGCCGTGCCGCAGCCGTCGGAGCGGTGCTTAAGCCGTAAGGCGGGAATTGTGCGGTGTTGCTCTAACTGAAATGTAAACAGAACAGCATTCCATGTCAATTTCTATTGATTGAAAATGACACTTGCAGTGAGTACAATAAGATTATACGAAGCGCGCTAGTTTTTGTACGGAATGACAGGGACGGCAGGGGAGCCGAACATACAACCACATGCTGCTTCCCGGTTTGCCCCAACCAAATCAAAAGGAGGGACCACTTTGAAAAAGTCTACGAAACGCAGCGCTGCCGCGATGGCAGCAGCCATGTCACTTTCACTTGCCCTTTCCGCTTGCGGCGGCAGCTCTTCTGCTGTAGCATCCAGCACCGCAACCGCAGCATCTGATTCCACCGCTGTTTCCTCCGCCACTACCGCAGCAAAACCTGTTGCTGACCTGCCCGAAGGCCTGGAATGGATGACACCGTTCGATGAGACTGTTACCCTGAATGTTTGCGTTGGCTGGGACGCCGACAGCAGCGTGAAAGACGGCACCACCCCCGAAACCAACGCTCTGGTCCAGTTGGCAAAAGACTACCTGAACATTGAACTGAACTTCCTGTGGATGGTTCCCAACGATCAGCTTTCCGAGCGTCTAGCTCTCCAGTTCAGCTCCGGCGAGCTTCCTGATATCGTCATGCTGGACAGCGAAAACTTCTATGAATTCCTGGATAGCGATTACCTGCGTGATCTGACCGACGCTTACAATAACGATGCAAGCGACGATGTGAAAAACATTCTGAACATGCTGGGCGAAGCCCCCATGCAGTATGCTTCCCGCGATGGCAAGCTGTATGGCATTCCCGCTGCACTGGACCCGACCGAAGGCGTTGCCGGTTTGTACTACCGTTCTGACTGGCTGGATGCCCTGGGGCTGAGCGAACCCACCAATGTGCAGGAAATGAACGATATGTTGGTCAAGTTTGCTGAGTACGGCCCCACCGTCAACGGCGGCAAGGATACCGCAGGCCTCGGCTCCACTTCCAGCGTGCTGAACACCAACTTTGCTCTGGCCGCTTACTTCCAGGCTTACGGTGCATACCCCAACAAGTGGATCATGCGCGATGGCGAGCTCGTCAACGGTATCGTTCAGGACGAGATGGTCGATGCTCTGAACGGCCTGAAAGACCTGTATGACCGCGGTGCTCTGGCACCCGACTTTGCAACCTGGAACTCTGACCAGTTCACCGAGCGCGTTACCTCTGACCAGGTTGGCGCTACCTTTGGTACCTACTACATCCCCGCATGGCCGCTGAACCAGAACAAGGATGCCAACCCCGACGCCGACTGGAAAGAAATCAACCTGCCCAACCTGGGCGGCAATGCAAAGCCCGCTATGAACCAGGCTTCCATCCAATTCTTTAACGTTGTTACCAAGAACGCCCCCGAACACGCAGAAGAAGCTCTTGTCAAGCTGATCAACCTGGGCATGGCTGTTAACGAAAACTGCGCGACCGATAAGACCATCTTCAATGGTCTGGATAAAGCCGAGAACGGCGCATCCGTTTTCTATCTGCCGGTTTACATCTACTTCCCGGTACCTTGGGCAACCTACCGCCCCGAAATCTGGGCAGCTTATGAGGCAAAGGATCGCGATTCTCTGAAGGTCGAGTACGAGAAAGTCATGTACGACTATATGGATGACTGGCTGACCAACGGCAACAACTCTGAAAACCGCGGCACCTCCTGGGGCCAGTACAAGAGCCGCCTGGAAAAGGGCATGGGTATTGACATTGGCCTGACCGCACGTGAGACAGGTTTCTATGAGACCAACTACTTCTACGGCGGTGCAACCGCTACTGAGCAGCGCGCTTCCTCCACGCTGTCCGATACCGCAACTTCCTTCATCATTGAGTACATCATGGGCCAGAAGACCGAAGCTGATTGGGAAAGCTTTAAGCAGAGCTGGAACGACATGGGCGGCGCTGACTGGACCAAGGAAGTCAATGAGCAGTACAAGAGCATTGCTGGCTGATGTGTAAAGCAAAAGCTTTTGCGCTGAATTTCATGTAACGTTTCCTCTCTACACCATATCTTCCCCTTCACCCCGGCCGTTTCTCCTCCAAGGAACGGCCGGGAATTTTTTAGTTAGGAGTTAGGAGGGAGGAGTTGGGGGAGCGCTTAATGAATTTTAATGAATAGAGAATAAATAATAATTGTGGTGGACCGCGGCGCGCTGCGCCGCTCAGGAAATATTAGGTTTGCTGTTGCTTGAAAATGTGTGGTAAACAACAAAATATCCTGTAGGGCGCGATGCCCTCATCGCGCCGGGCAGAAACGTTGAAATACACGGCGGACGCTGCAAACAAATGGAATTCGAACATAAAAAGGCAGCGCCCGGTGCAAATCTCGCACCGGACACTGCCTTACATTCAATTTCTAATTACTCATTGCTAATTATCAATGCTTTTCCGCTCTTTTTTCCATTCCGCGCAAAAAATCTTTATAAATTCCGGGGTCGGAATCTGGAATAACGGTGGCATTGCAGGTTTTCTGATAGAATTCCACCGGGCCAACGCTGCCAATGATGGCATAGCCGTACCCGTATTCCCGCATGGCGGTCAGACAGCGCAGCAGCAGGGCAGTGCCCACACCGTGGCCCTGCTCACTGTCCAGCACACGGGTGGGACCGAAAAAGTCCGGCGCGGTGGCATCGTAACAGGCGTAACCCACGATCTCGCTGCCGCGGGTGGCGATCCAGCAGCCAATGGGCGTATGGGCAAAACTGACAGCGCATTCACCGGCAGCGCAGTCGCCAGAGTGGATGCGCACCCAATCCAGCACGCGCTGGCGGTCCGGCGCCATGGCACGGCGGATCTCGACCCCAAACGCGTGGCTCCGCGCCAGGGCCGGGGCTTCATCAGGCAGGTCATACAGTTTAACAAGCATATCAGGCATGGGAAAACCTCCAATTTGGGTGTGTGGATATTAGTAGCAAGAAGTAAGTTAGGAATTAGGAAGGAGGAGGTAGGAGTTGTCTCGGTTTGGGTTGGAGAGGAAAGAATAGATCAATGGAACAGGTAACGATATCCATATCGAATGACGAATTCCTCATTGCTCATTTCTAATTATACCAACTCCTAACACCTCACTCCTACTTCCTAACTATTTTCCGCCATAACCGCTGCTCCATCCGCGGCATCGCCAACGGGTTCGGGGAAGGTGAGGGTGGGGAACTGGGCAGTCAGGCGGGTGATAACAGCGGCACGCAGGGTTTCATTTTTTTGCATCACACTGCCAAGCAGGGCCATACTGCCGGTCTGCAAACCAAGGGGCTGCATGGCGGCGGCAGCCATCTGGGTCAGTTCATCAGCGGCATGGGCAATAATGGCCTGCGCCGCGGCATCGCCCTGCTGCAAGGCAGGGTCCAGCAGGGGGGCCAGGGCGGCAATTTCCTTTTTGGTTGTGGTGGGGGCATAGGTGAAGCGGATAACCGGCTGCACGCCTGGCGCACCCAGGCGCTGGGCGACCAACTCCGTCAGAGCTGTGGCGGGGGCACGGCCATCGGCAGCGCGCACCACGGCGCGCAGAATATCCCGTCCGAGTGCATAGGCACTGCCCTCATCGTCGATCAGATGTCCCCAGCCGCCGCTGCGGGCTTCGCGGCCATTGGCCGTGCGGGCGTAACAGATGGAACCGGTGCCTGCAATCAGCACAGTGCCCACCGGCTGGCCCAAGGCACCGGCCAGCGCCGTGACCTGGTCGCCAACGATTTGCAGCGGGCCAGTGTAGCCGCCTGCGCGGATGATATCCTGAATAAAGTTGTAAGCATCCGGGTTGCTGATACCTGCGCTGCCGATGCAAAGCCCATCGCACCCGGCCAGCCCTTCCGGTTGGGCAGCTAGCCAGGCCAGCGTATCGGTCAGGGTTTTGGCGGCAGCGGTGCGGTCGCTGTTGCAGTTCAGGGGGCCAAACACAGCGCGGCTGTGGGCTGCGGAACCGCGGGTGCGCAGCTCCACGGCGGTTTTGGTTCCGCCGCCGTCAATGCCAACATAGTAGGGCATCATTGGGCCTCCTGTTCCGGCGTGGCAATGGGCAGGCGGCCTGTTGCGGCATGGCGGCCCAGCAGAACATCCGCCACGGCGGCAGTGCTGCGGGCGGAGTATTCATACGCGGCAAGGGTGTAGACACTTTCCGGCAGGGGGAAGAGGTCATACGGGTTGCGCAGCGCCACCACAATAACGGGCTTGCCGCTGTGCTCAGCCAAGGCCTTGGTCAGCTCCAGCTGCTGCGGGTGCAGGTGGCCGTTATAGGTGCCGATCACGATACTGGTGTAGCTTTCGGCGCGGCGCACCCACTCGTAAATTTCATCCTCGCTGGGATCAATGGGGGTGGTAAAACCATCTCCACCCAGCGCTTTGGCCATCATAACGGGGAAGCTTTGCTGCACATCGTCCACCACATTGCCCACAAGGCCGGTGCGGTAGACCTGGCAGCCCAGGCACAGTGGGTGCCCGCCCACGTTAGGGCGGCCTGCTTTGGGTACATGCACTTCGGTAATGGTGGCGCGCAGCAGCTTGTCATTCAGGGCGGCGGCCTGCTCCGCATCAAACGCGGCGGCGGGCACGGCGGCCAGCTTGGCCTTAGCGGCCAGAATGCGGTCCACACTTTCTTCCATCTCTTTGCGGTCCAGTTTGCCGGACTGCAAAGCTTCGGCGGCAGCCTTGGCGGCTTTGCCGGAAAGCAGGGTGGTGTGGGAAAGCAGCACCAGATCCACCCCGGCGTTCATGGCGGCCAGCACGCCGTTGACCGAACCAAAGAACTTCTGCACAGCCTGCATCTCCATGCAGTCGCTGGTGACAAGGCCGGTAAAGCTCATTTCGCCGCGCAGCAGGCCGGTGACGATGCGGCGGGACATGGTGGCGGGCACACCGCTGTCATCCAGCGCGGGGAACAGGATGTGCGCCGTCATGATGGCGGGTACGCCGTCGGCAATGGCAGCGCGGAAGGGAGCCAGCTCCATCCGTTCCAGTTCATCGCGGGGCTTGTCTACACAGGGCAGGGTGAGGTGGCTGTCCAGCGAAGTATCGCCGTGGCCGGGGAAATGTTTGGCCAGGCAGAGCACGCCGCCATCCTGCAGGCCGCGGATCATACCGGCGGCATACTTGGCCACGGTGGCGGGGGTATCGCCATAACTGCGCACCCCGATGATGGGGTTGGCAGGGTTGCAGTTGACATCCACGCTGGGGGCCAGGTTAAAGTTGACGCCCAGACTGCGCAGCTCTTCGCCGGTCAGCTTGCCGGCTAGATAGGTGGTTTCGGGGTCACCGGTGGCGGCCAGCGCCATGGAGCCTGGTACATTGATGCAACTTTCCGGCAGGCGGGTCACAGCGCCGCCCTCTTGATCAATCATGATAAAAGCGTCGTGGCCGGTTTCGCTGCGGATGAGGGTTTGCAGGTCAGCGCACAGGGTCCGCAGCTGGTCCGCGCTGGCAATGTTTTCGCGGAAAAGGATGATGTTGCCGATCTTATATTCTTTGACCACCTGCACCAGCTCCGGTGTGAGGACGGTTCCGGGAAAGCCAGTGACAAGGCGCTGGCCGATACGTTCAAGGTCTGTCATGTTTAGGCTCCTTCTGATTATGAGGGAAATTTTTAGTTAGGAGGGAGGAGTTAGAATTGTGCGGTATTGCCTTTATTCTTTTTAATTGCCCATTGCTAATTCCTAATTCGTCCAGCTCCAACCTTGTGATGCCGCAAAACTCCTAACTTATCATTCGTACATTCTCGCAAACGCTGCCCTTTCATCAAACGCTTTTGCCTCGTTCTCCCAGCGTTCCATCAGCGCGTCAAAGTCCGGCCAATCGTGGGCAAGTACATCGCTGCCGGTTAGGCGGTTGATGGGCAGCAGGGCTTTTTCGTCTTCGGGCTGGCGCAGGGCAAAATCGTTGGGGTATATCTCGCGGATGGCATACAGCAGGGCGGTGCCGGTGCGGATGGTGTCATATGCTTTGGTGTCGGTCAGGTGGATGTGTACGCCCTCGCAGCGCCTGCCTGCATGTTTGGAAGCACTGGGCGTAAAGTAAGCCGCGGTAAAAATTACGCCCGGAAGCTTTTTAGCGTTCATCCGGTCAGCCAATGCCGCACCGTTGATGAACGGTGCGCCGATCAATTCGAACGGGGCCGAGGTTCCGCGCCCTTCCGAAATGTTGGTGGCCTCGGTCAGGCAGGTGCCGGGGTAGAGCAGCGCGGTTTCAAAGTTGGGAATGGCCGGGCTGGGCATCATCCAGTACAGCCCTGTTTCGGGAAAGAGCATCTCCCGTTTCCAGCCCAGCACCGGCAGCACATGCAGCTGGCAGCCAATGTGCTGTTCCTCGTTGGCAAGGCGGGCAAATTCACCGGGGGTCAGGCCGTACCGGGTTGTAAGGGGATAGGCCCCCACAAAGCTTTCAAAACCGGGCTGCAGCAAACCGCCCTCCACCTTGCCGCCCAGGGGATTGATGCGGTCCAGCACTACCAGTTCTTTGCCCGCGGCGGCGCAGTCCCGCATCACATACAGCAGGGTGGAAATGTAAGTATAAAACCGCGCGCCGATATCCTGGATATCATAGATCACGGTATCTACCAGGTCCAGCATCTCCGGCGTCATGTGCTGGGAATCCTTGCGGTACAGGCTGTACACCGGCAGTCTGGTAGCGGGATCGGTGTAGGTTTCCACGGTAGCACCGGCGTCATGGTCGCCGCGTACGCCGTGCTCCGGGCCGAACAGCGCTGTCAGCGGGAACTGCGCGTGGATGGCATCAATGCCGGATGTCAGCATCCGAGTTACGCCGGATGTCGAGGTGATCAGGCCGAGCCGCCGCCCTTTCAGCCAGGGCGCGGCGTCAGCCAGGTGGTCAAGACCATTCAGAACCATGGGGAAACCTCCTGTTGCGGTAAACGCTGTGAAATTTTATATCAGAAAAGCTTACCAAATTGCACGATGCAAAGAATAAACGAGAGAAAAAGATTTTTTGCCCCGCGATATGGCAAAATAATGACTTGATATGTTCATTATATTCGCGTTATAATAAAAAGAAAAGGGGGCTTTAGAAATTTTGTTTCAAAAAAGTTGAGAGTATTTTTGTACAAAATTTCTAAGGCAATACCGCATAATTCTAAGTGCCGATACGGCGAGCGAGGTGCGGCGGCTGCTAAGCCAAAAGCGCAGATAATACTGGATGCTGCAAAGGTGAGCGCCGCCAGTGGCGGAAACAGCGAACCGAAGC
>NZ_PSQF01000119.1:0-7220 GCF_003324125.1 Subdoligranulum sp. APC924/74
GTATTATCTGCGCTTTTGGCTTAGCAGCTGCCGCACCTCGCTCGCCGTATCGGCACTTAGAATTATGCGGTATTGCCATAGCATAAGATACGCCCCTGCAATGAACAGAAACTGACAAAACAGCCCCGGCTTTTACCTGATTGCATTCAGGAAAAAGCCGGGGCTGTTTTTTGCTTATTTGATGGTATGCAATGATGATAAGATGGTAACTTGGCTATCCGTACTGCTATTATCATATACGGCAGGGGAGTGCCGATATAATTTTACCGTACTCCCTCCGGCGGGCGCTGTTCATCGCTCAGTGGCTGGGTCAACAAATTCAGCACTTTGTTGTAAATTTCGCTCCCGCAGGCTACAAAATGGTCGCGCACCTGTTCAGCGGTCATGGCGTCCGGCATCGTCACCTGCAGGGTGAATGCGCCGTGCTGCTGGTTTTTATCCTGAATGGTGCAGGTTACGCGGTAACGGTCACCGTCTTTTTCAATGTCGGCATGGTTCTGGGCCGCCTTGTGCACCCAGCTCTGGATGCGGATAACTGCCAGAATCGCACTTTCTCGCACGCTGCGGGGCAAATCTTCCGAGAGAGTCTGAGCCACTGTGGTACCTTTTTCGGTAATGGTGTAGCCGTTGGCTCCCTCAATGGCCAGCCCCTGGGCCACAAGGTCGTTCAGCGCGCCAACAAATTCAAAATAATTGACCAGCTCTTCCTGCAAAAGCGCAGCCTCCATGGCTTCACGGGTCACAGGCCCCACGCTTTTAATCAGGTAGCACAGCAAAATACGGATCTCGGTATCATTGGTCAAGCCGCCCATCTTTACACCGGCGGTAAATGCTTCTGCCATGGTCTCACTTCCTGAACAGGGGGCACAGGCAGCACCGTGCCCTCAAACTTTACTTTGTAATTATTATACAGGAGTTTCAAAAAACTTACAAGCGCAAAATTCTTGCCCGCTTAAGCCGGCTTCAAAACACCGTTTCGATCTGCTTGCGGCTTTGCGGGGTGGAGTAGATCCATCGGTCCAGCCGCCCACGGGTCACAAAATAGTGTGGCTCAAACCGCATTTTCTGGTTCAGGTTCTTGTTCACCACCACCAGCTTGATCTTCATTTTATCTGGCAGAATGCTTTTAATATACACGCTCACCGTCTGGCCGGGGTGCAGTGCCGTATCCGGCTCCGCCAGCCCGGCCAGGTTGGGGGCAATCTCAATGAACACACCGTAATCTTCCACACTGCGCACAATACCCACCACGGTCTCCCCGGCGGCAAAGCAGGCGGCGTTCTCACTCCAGGTTCCAAGCAGCTCCCGCAGGGTCAGCACAATGCGGTCCTGCTCATCCCGGTTCTTGATGGCGCACAGCAGCTGCTGGCCCACCGTTACACGGTCTGCCGGCGAAGCAATCCGCGAAACGGAAAGGCAGTCGATTGGCAGCAGTGCTGAAATGCCGCACCCGACATCGCAGAACGCGCCAAAGTTTTCAATGTGTGTTACCGTGCAGGGAATCACGCTGCCGTTTTCCAGCTGGTCCAGGTACTGCTCCCGGCAGGCCCGCTGCGCCGCCGCGCGGGAAAGCAGATAAACGGCCTCGCCGTTTTCATCCTGCGTCGTACCCTGGACCACAAAACAGGTCGGCCGCCCCACGCGGGTCAGCACAGCGATCTCTTTGACTGTCTCACCGGGGGCAGTGTCCAGACATTCTTCAAACGGCATATACGCATGGTGCCCGCACAGCTCAAAGCGCAGGCGGCGGTTGGTATCAAAGGCAAGGGCTGTGCTTTGCAGCACCTCCCCGGCGGCAATGCAATGATCCAGCTCTTCCCGCCGCAGGTGGGAAGCGTTGCGGCAAAGTCCTTCAGCACGGTATTCAAGCATTTGTTTTCCTCTTTTCTTATATATAAAATAAAAGAACAACGATCATAGCTGCCGCTACCGCCAAAAGTTCACAAAAGATTCTCCTGGCGGGGGCAGCTTTTCCCGGCAGGGCTATTTTCAAAACTGCCGGGATGGTATATAATAATATCTGTATCGCATTGTTCACAGGTACAGCCTGTAGCCCTGCGGACCAGATCAAAGAAAGGCGGTGGAAGAATGGACGTTCAGGTTGGTGATGTGATCATAACCAAAAAGCCGCACCCCTGCGGGGCCAACCGGTTTGACGTACTGCGCGTGGGCATGGATTTTAAGATCCGCTGCCAAAAATGCGGCCATGAGATTATGCTGCCGCGCGTAAAGATTGAAAAGAACATCAAAAAAGTCCTGCGCAGCGGGGAAGAGTAGCGGCAAAAGCTCTTTAACCATCCGGCACAATTTTGTGCCCCTAATGTAAGGAGATTTGCCCCTATGTTTGACGATTTAAGCCAGGTAAAGCGCCGCTATGAGGAGCTTGCCTACCGCATGACCACCCCCGAAGCAATGAATGACCCCGCGGCCTATGCAGCCATGATGCGGGAGTATAAGGAACTGACCCCCCTGGTGGAAGCATACTGCAGCTATACCGCCCTGCAAAAAGAAGTGGACGAAGAAAAAGCGCTGCTGGATGCCCCCACGGAGGATGCTGCCTTTAACGATATGGTACAGCAGGAATTACGCGAAAACTGGCAAAAACTGGAAGACCTGGAACAAAAAATCCGCCTGCTGCTTTTGCCCAAAGATGCCAACGATGAAAAAAGCATCATCATGGAAATCCGTGCGGGTGCCGGCGGCGAGGAAGCCGCCCTGTTTGCCCACAGCCTGCACCGTATGTACACCATGTACGCCGCACGCCAGAACTGGGCCTGCTCCGTCATCAGCCTGAACGAGACCGAGCTGGGCGGTGTAAAGGAGATCACGTTCTCGATCGAAGGGCCCGGCGTTTACAGCCGCTTAAAGTTTGAAAGCGGCGTTCACCGCGTGCAGCGCGTGCCGGAAACCGAGACCCAGGGCCGCATCCACACTTCCACCGCCACCGTTGCCGTCATGCCGGAAGCCGAGGAAGTGGAGCTGGAACTGAACCCCAAGGACCTGCGCATTGATACCTTCCGCTCCTCCGGTGCAGGCGGCCAGCACATCAACAAAACGTCGTCCGCCATCCGGGTGACCCACCTGCCCACCGGTATGGTGGTGGAGTGCCAGGACCAGCGCAGCCAGCGCGAAAACAAAGAGCAGGCATTGAAAGTTCTGCGCAGCCGCCTGCTGCAGCAAAAGCAGGAAGCATATGACCAGGAATATAACGCCAAGCGCCAAAGCCAGGTGGGCAGCGGCGACCGCAGCGAGAAGATTCGCACCTACAACTTCCCGCAGGACCGCGTGACCGACCACCGCATCGGCTTGACACTGCGCAATTTACAGGATATACTGGACGGCAACCTTGACCGGGTGATTGAGCCGTTGATTCTGGCCGATCAGGAAGAAAAGCTCAAAAATAACCCCATCCAGTAACCCCACATCGTAAAAGAAGGAATTAAGATCTATGAATACTCAGGTTTTGCCTGTTAATGAGGAAAGCATTGCCCTTGCCGCCAAACTGCTGCAGCAGGGGGAACTGGTAGCTCTGCCGACCGAAACGGTGTACGGCATTGCCGCCGATGCCCGCAACGGTGAGGCTGTCAAAAAAATTTTTGAAGCCAAAGGCCGCCCGCAGGATAACCCGCTGATCGTGCATATCTGCGGCATGGAAATGCTGCACGGCATTGTGTCTGAAGTGCCGGAACGCGCCAAAAAGCTGGCCGCCGCATTCTGGCCCGGCCCGCTCACCATGGTCATGCCCCGCGGACCGGAAGTGTCCGAAGTGACCTGTGCCGGGCTGGATACGGTCGGCGTGCGCATGCCGTCCCATCCGGTGGTGCAGGCGGTCATCAAAGCCAGCGGCGTGGCGTTTGCCGCCCCGTCTGCTAACCTTTCCGGCAAGCCCAGCCCCACCAACGCACAGGATACCTTTGTGGATATGGATGGCCGCCTGCCGCTGATTCTGGATGGCGGCGAAAGTGCTGTCGGCGTGGAATCCACCGTCGTGGCCGTGACAGGGGAACACCCGATGATCCTGCGCCCCGGCTATGTGACAAAAGAACAGATGGAAGCCGTTCTGGGCGAGGAAGTTCTTGTCAACCACGCCATTCTGGAAAAGCTGAAAGACGGCGAAGTTGCGCGTTCCCCCGGAATGAAGTATAAGCATTACGCCCCCAAGGCGGATGTGACCATCCTGAAAGGCAGCTTTGATGCCTACCGCGATTATATTACCGCCCACGCTGGGGACGGCGTCTGGGCGCTCTGCTTTGACGGCGAGGAAGCCCAGCTCCCCGTTCCGGCCATCTCTTACGGCAAAGAGGGGGACGGCATCAGCGAAGCGCACAACCTGTTCACCGTGCTGCGGGAACTGGACCGCAAGGGTGCCAAAACCGTTTATGCCCGCTGCCCGCTCAGCGATGGCGTTTCCATGGCCGTGTATAACCGCCTGATCCGTGCCGCGGCGTTCCGCGTGGTGGAGGTCTGATATGCAGATCATTGGCATTACCGGGCGTTCCGGCTGCGGCAAATCCACCCTGACGGACAGCATCCGTGCCGCGGGGTTCCGCTGTGTGGATGCCGACCAGGTGGCGCGGGAAGTTCTGCTGCCGGGTTCGCCCTGCATTGTGCAGCTCCAGCAGGAATTCGGTGCCGATATTGTGGATGAAGCCGGTCAGGTGCGCCGCCGCCTGCTGGCGGACCGTGCCTTTGCCACACCGCAGGGCACCGCTCGGCTGACCGCCATTACCCAGCCGGAAATCTACCATCGGTTGGATCTTGCCATGGCGGAAGCCCGGCAGGCGGGGGAAAAGCTCTTCTTTGTGGACGGCGCGGTGATCGTGGGTGCCCCGTTCCAAAAGCGGTGCAGCCATCTCGTTTTGGTTGCCGCGCCGTATGAAACCAGCGTGCAGCGCATCTGTGCGCGGGATGGCATTGCGCCGGAAATGGCGCGCCGCCGCCTGGACGCTCAGCTGCCCGAAAATGTCTTGCGTGCCGCCGCAGACTTTGTGATTGAAAACGATGGAACTTTGCAACAGATGCAGCAGCGCTGCAATGCGCTGTTGACTGCCCTGCGGAAGGAGGCTTATGGCGAAACGTCAGACGAAAAATAAGCGCAAACGCTCTGTGCTGGCACCATCCCCGCCGCAAATGGTTATTTTGCGGGTGTGTATGGTGCTGCTGGCTCTGCTGCTGGCGGCTATCACCCTGTTGAACCGCGGCAGCGATACCGTAATGAACACCGCATACCCCCGCAAATATGACGAGTATGTAACCTATTACGCGGGCAAATATCAAATTGACCCTTACATCCTGTATTCCATTATCCGCACCGAAAGCAATTTTAACCCGCAGGCTGAATCCAACGTTGGCGCACGCGGGCTGATGCAGATCACCGAGATAACATTCGACTGGATCAAAACCAAGATTGCGCCGGATGAACCCCTTACATTTGATGATCTCTATGACCCGGAGGTAAACATCCGCTTTGGCAGCTATTTTATCAGCTACTGCCTGCAGCGGTATGACGATGACCTGGCCACCGCCGCAGCCGCCTACCACAGCGGGCTTGGCACCGTGGATACCCTGCTGGCGGACAGCCAGTATTCGCAGGATGGCAAGGTACTGGATGCTTTCCCGTACCCGCAAATGCGCCGCTATGTGCAAAAAGTAACGGACGCATACGCGCAGTACAGTGAAATATACGGCACGGCGGATAGCTCCGGCTAATACCCCTGCCCGAATTTGTAAGAAGAAAGGATACCATCATGAAAACAACACAGGAACTGAAAGAACTGTTGTATAAAAACAAAACAGTCGCTGACCAGCAGCCTGATGCCATTGCAGAAGCCAATGCTTTCTGCGAAGGTTACAAGGCTTTCCTGAACGCTGCCAAGACCGAGCGCGAAGCCGCCGCTTATAGCGAGCAGCTGCTCAAGCAGGCTGGCTACAAGCCCTTTGTGCCCGGCATGGCACTGAACGCAGGGGATAAAGTCTACCTGATCAATCGCAGCAAGTGCGTGCTGGCAGCTACCATCGGCGAGCGCAGCATGGCCGAGGGCTTCCACCTGAACATTGCCCATATTGATTCCCCGCGCCTGGACCTGCGCCCGGTGCCGCTGTTTGAAAAGGATGGCCTGGCTTACTTCCGCACCCACTATTACGGCGGTATCCGCAAGTATCAGTGGCCTACCATCCCGCTGGCGCTGCATGGTGTTGTCTGCCGTGAGGACGGCACCACCGTAACCATTACCATCGGTGAAAACGACGAGGATCCCGTCTTTACCATCACTGACCTGCTGCCCCATCTGGGCCGCGAACAGAACCAGAAAAAGCTGCCCGATGCCATCACCGCCGAAAACCTGAATGTCGTGCTTGGCTCCCTGCCCATTGCGGACGCTGATGCCGAAAACCGCATCAAGCTGAGCATTCTCGGTCTGCTGAACGAGATGTACGGCATTACCGAGCGTGATTTTGTCACCGCTGAAATTGAGATTGTGCCCGCATTCAAGGCCCGCGATGTTGGCCTGGACCGCTCCATGATCGGCGCTTACGGCCATGATGACCGTGTGGACGCTTACCCGGCCCTGATGGCTGAAATTGAGGTACAGCACCCGGCCCACACCACTGTCTGCATCCTGACCGATAAAGAGGAGGTCGGCTCTGACGGCGTGACCGGCATGAATAGCATGTATGCCTACCACTTCCTGCAGCAGCTCTGTGCCGCCACCGGTGTGGATTCCATTGCTGCGTTCCAGGCATCCAAGTGCCTGTCTGCCGATGTTACCGCTGCTTATGATCCCAGCTTCTCCGAAGCATTCGAGCCGGATAACGGCACCTATGCGGGCCGCGGCGTTGCAATTTACAAATACACCGGTGCAGGCGGAAAGAGCTCTACCAGCGATGCCAACGCCGAACTGGTCAGCTACCTGACCCGCCTGATGAACAAGAACGGCGTGGTTTGGCAGATCGGCGAAATGGGCCGCCTGGACCTCGGCGGCGGCGGCACTATTGCCAAATATGTGGCCAACCGCGATATTGATACCATTGATATCGGTGTGCCCGTTCTGGCCATGCACTCTCCGTTCGAGGTCGTTTCCAAGGCCGATGTTTACATGGCTTACCGCACCTTCCGGGCTTTCTGTGCGGATGCTGAGTAACGCTTAAGGCAATACCGCATAATTCTAAGTGCCGATACGGCGAGCGAGGTGCGGCAGATGCTAAGCCAAAAGCGCAGATAA
>NZ_PSQF01000011.1:0-56558 GCF_003324125.1 Subdoligranulum sp. APC924/74
GCAACGCAGATGCCGTGCCGCAGCTGCCGGAGCGGTGCTTAAGCCGCAAGGCGGGAATTGTGCGGTGTTGCCCTAAACCTTACTGCTGATTCTGAGCGTTTGCAGTGTTGGCAGCCTGCTCAGCAGTCCAGGTCTTCTTGCGCTTGATGGCAACAACCAGGCGCCAGATGCACAGCACGGTCAGAACAGCCAGAACGGTGTCCAGAGCGTACAGGGCGGTCTTCCACCACGGGGTGATGACTTTCAGGCGGTCAGCGGAGGACCAGCCGTTCATAGCGTTGGAGTTGGCAACGGTGTACAGGATCTTGTGCATGGATTCGCGCATTTCGGTCACGATGTAAGCATCGTTCTCGTACTTCGGAGCCAGGGTGGTGTGGATGGTCGGGTCCGGGCTATCCCAGATATCGGAACCGGCAATCAGACCATCGGCCAGATCCATGTATTTGCTGGAACCGGAGTAGTCGGTGATGATCATGCCGCGCAGGCCCAGTTCGCCGCGCAGGAAGCCGGTCAGAAGGTTATCGTAAGCGCCGCACCAGTAAGCGCCCCAGCGGTTAAAGCCGGACATAACGCTCCAGGCGCCGCCATCGGTGACGGCCTTGTCGGCAACTTCCAGGTAGATTTCGCGGGCAGCCTGCTCGTTCAGCCAGGTGTTCACGCCGCGGCGGCTGGATTCAGAGTCGTTCAGGGCAACGTGCTTCAGGTAAACGTAAACGCCCTTGGACTGGATGCCGTTGACTTCGGCAGCGCAGATGGTGCCGGCAACGAACGGATCAGAAGCATAGTACTCGAAGTTACGGCCAGAGTAAGCGGTGCGGTGCATGTTGATGCCGGGGCCATACAGACCAGAGTAACCCATGGCCAGGCAGTCTTCGCCAATGCAGCGGCCCACATCGTTGATCAGGTCAACGTTGAAGGTGGCGGCCATAACGTCTTCGGAGGTGTAGCACATAGCGGAAGCGCCGCCGGTCAGTGCTGCGGTCAGGCCCTGCGGGCCGTTTTCGTCTTTGGTACGGGTCTTGCCGATGGATTCAATAGCGGCAGTGTTGTGGAAGCCCAGGGTGATGGTGTTGACCATCTCGTTGAAGGTCAGCTGATCCAGCAGGGTATCCCACTGGGGATCGTCATAGTCGGCACCGATCATGGAAACCAGAGCCAGACCATTGTCAGCGCCCAGGGTGGGCATCTCAACGCTGTCAGCCTTGCTGCCGTCGTAACGGGTGAAAGCCAGGTGATCAGCCAGGGTCTGGGTTGCGTTCAGCACAACAGGCTGGGTGGGGAAGGTGGCAACCCAGTTGGAGCGGCTCAGCCAGGTAACTTCGCCGGGTTCGCTGCTGCTCTTGTTGGGGTCTGCTTCATCAAACAGGTTGGTGATGGCAGTGCCGGTTTCGCTGGTGGCGAAGGTGGTGCTGTCCAGAGCGGCGTTGGTCCACTTGTAGGTCAGGGCAACGTCACCATCGGCGGTCATGCGGCCATCAGTGTTCTCAACGGTGTAGCCCTTGGCAGCCAGGATGTTGTTCACAGCGTTGTGTGCATCGGTGGCAGCGGTGAAGTAGTAGTCGCCAGCGTCAACAATATAGGTCTTGGCGTTGTTGGCATCATAGGTGCGCAGCTCGCTCTTGTCAACGGTGATGTTGACAGTCTCGGAAGCGCCGGGAGCCAGGATATCGGTCTTGGCAAAGCCGCACAGCTCAGCAGAAGCCTTCTCGATGCCGTTGGCCTTGTCGTAATCGGTGTAGGGGCTCTGGAAGTACAGCTGAACGGTTTCCTTGCCGGAGTAGGTGGAACCGGTGTTGGTGACTTTCAGGGTGACATTGAAAGCATCAGCAGACTCGGTCACATTGAAATCGCTGTACTCGAAGGTGGTGTAGCTGTCGCCATAGCCGAAGGGGAAGGCAACAGTGGTGGACCAGTTGTAGTCGCCGGCATTGCCGGTGCCCATAACAGCGTCCTCGTAGCGGGTCTCGTAGTAACGGTAATCCAGGTAGATGCCTTCCTGATACACGCTGTACATACCCTGCACATCAGGGCCATCGGTCAGCAGGTTGTAATCTGCTGCGTTGGGGTAAGCCTGGGTGTAGAAGTTGTACATGGCGGGGTTGGCCATGTTGTCATACAGGTAGGAATCAACCAGGCTGCCGGATGGGGTAACCTCGCCAGCCAGCAGCTGGGCAACACCGTTGATGCCGGTCTGGCCCACGTCACCGATCCACATAGCGGAATCGATGCCGTAATCCTCGCCGCAGATCTCCGGGTTCAGGAAATCCATCTCAATGGCGTTGGAAGAGTTGATCAGAACGATGATCTTCTTGAAGGTGCCGTTGTCCTTCAGGGTCTTCAGGTTCTGGAGCAGTTCCTTTTCTTCAGCGGACAGGGCCAGGTAGTTACCGTCGCCCTCCTGGCCTTTGATCCAGGAATCATTGGTGCCGTTTTCGCCACTGGGCAGGTCAGCGCCCTCGCCGCCGGAACGGGAGAACACGACGATAGCAGCATCACCGTAGTCAGCAAAGCTGGACTCGGCGCTGGACAGCTTGCTCCAGGGAGCTTCGTTCACAGCGTACTGGGTGTTGGCTTCCAGGGTATCGGAGATGGCAGCCGGGGTGATGCGGCTGTAGTTCTTCATCATATCGTCAGAAGAATACAGATCCCACAGGGTGCTGTTGACCTGGATGCCCTGATCTTCCAGAGCCTGCTTGAAGTTGGGAGCCTTGCTGGTGTCAACGGAGCCGGAACCGGTGCCGCCGTACATCAGGTCCACGGAGCCGTGGCCGAACAGGCTGACCTTTGCGCCGCTTGCCAGGGGCAGGGCGTTGTTGTCGTTCTTCAGCAGGGCTGCGCCTTCGGCTTCAACCTGTGCGCACAGCTCAGCCTCATAGGACTCGCGCTCTTCATCAGAGGTGAAATCGCTCTTGAAGTACTCAGTGTCTTCGTCGCTGTCGCCCCTGATGATCTTGTAGGTGTCGGCGTCCAGGTAGTTATTAACGGTGGTCGTATAATGGAACGCAACCGTCGTGCCTACAATGGCGCCTGCGGTCAGGACGGCGGTAACGGCGGTCAGGCCGGACCACATCCCAACTTTGGGTTTCTTACTCATTGTGTTCTCCTCCTGTTAGAAAATGCTCTATAACAAACTGTATTATGCAAAAACAAAATACAGAGTGTTCAAAATAGATTATACCCAGTTTGCACTCTTGGATTTGGTCTTGTGCAGCTTATACTCCGGGTTGGGGGTATCTACATGGCGGATGACGGACTCATCGGTGCGGTCACCAGCCACGGCCTGAATGTGCAGTTCGCCGTTCAAGGGAACCTTGAAGGTGAAAACATGCTCGCCGGTCTGCTCGCCTACCTTGTTGCCGTTTACATACAGGGCAACGGTGCTTTGGTTGGAATAAACCTTTACGGTAGCGGTGCTGCCGGTGCGCTCCACAAAGCGCTTGGAGCAGATGTGCACAAAGGCTTCATCGCTCCACCATGCTTTATACAGATAGAAGCTGTCCTTCTTGGTTTTGCGGTCAAAGGTCACAAGGCCCTTGTGGTTCATGCCCGGCTCGCCGCCCTGGTCACGGGCGTCTGCAGCAAAGTCAAACATGTTCCAAACGTGGGTGGCCCACATCCAGGGGTGGCGCTTGAAGCAACGCAGCATGTACTCATGGTACTTGGCCTGGTATTCTTCGGTGTGGTCGCCGCGGTGGGGGTGTGTGCTGTGCAGGTTGGGCATGCCCTCCGCGCCGTATTCGCTGTAGCCGAACGGGCGGTTGGGGAAGCAGAGATGGAAGAAGCCCATCCACAGGTCGTTCAGGATAAAGCCCGGAACGTACCAGCCCAGGTACAGGTTCCAGCTGACCATATCGGTAATGTGGGCCGAACGGTTGAAGGGACCGCACATGGCGTAGCAGGCCAGGGTGGTCAGGCGGGTCTTGTCCATCTCGTGGCACAGGTCGTTCAGCTGGCGGTGGTTATCCAGCATGTCCTTCTTGTCCTTGGTGGAGATGGTGATCTCGTTGGAAACGCCCCAGCAGACGATGCAGGGGTGGTTGTAGTTCTGGATGATCAGCTCTTTCATCTGGCTGATGGTGTTCTCGCGGCCGTTGGGCATGTGCTCACTGATGTAGGGGATCTCGGCCCAAACAACCATGCCGACCTCGTCGCACAGATCATAGAAGTACTGGTCGTGCTGATAATGAGCCAGGCGGATGGTGTTGGCACCGATCTCTTTGATCAGGGCCATGTCTTCGTCGTGCATCTCGCGGGTGATGGCGTTGCCCAGGCCCTTGCGGTCCTGATGGCGGGAAACGCCGTGCAGCGGGTAAGACTTGCCGTTCAGGAAGAAGCCCTTCTTGGGGTCAACCTTGAAGCTGCGCACGCCAAAGCGGGTGGTGGTCTCATCTTCCACCGTGCCGTTCACCACAAGGCGGGCCTTGCAGCTGTACAGGTACGGATCCTTAACGCCGTTCCACAGGTGTGCGTTGAAGATGGTCAGGGTGATGTCGGGGCCTTTGCCGGTGGCAACGGTGTTGCCGGCAGCGTCCAGCAACTCAATGCTCACTTCGCCTTCGCCGTCGTGCCAGGTGGTAACCTGAACGCTGGCATCTGCACCCTGCACAGTGGGGGTGATGCGGATGCCGGGGCCGCCGAAGTAATCCAGGGTGAAGTGGTTCTTGCTGACCACCATCAGGCTGACATCGCGGTAGATGCCGCCATAGAAGGTGAAGTCAGCTTTCTGGGGGTAAACGCGGTCGTTTTTGCTGTTGTCGACTTCCACGGTCAGCTCGTTTTCATCCCGCAGCAGTTCGGTGATGTTGGCGCGGAAGGTGGAGTAGCCGCCGTCGTGGTTGCAGACGGGGGAGCCGTTCAGAACCACATGGGCGCTGGCGTTGACGCCGTCAAACTGAATCCAGACCTGATGGGAGGCGGTGTTAAACTGGGGAGCAGCGAAACGGGTGCGGTAGATGCAGGTGCCGCGCCAGTAGTCATTGCCGCCGTCCTGACCGTCGCGGGCGTTCCAGGTGTGCGGCAGGTCCACCGTTGTGGTGGTGCCGTCGGGGCCGGTGAATTCCCAACCCTCCATGATTTTGGTGATTTCTCGCATGGCGCAGCCATCCTTTCTTTTTGCTGTTATTATTGTAACGAACAGCGAAAAAGGTCGCAATGGGTTTTGCATAATCGGTCATTTGCGTGGAATAAACGGTTTTTGCCTGACAAAAAAATAACCCTTGCATTTGTGCAATATGTACAAATGCAAGGGCGTAAATCTTATACCTGAAATTTTGAGGGAACTTTATTGGACCGGGAAAACGGCTTTTATCGCAAAAAATCCACCGTTGGATTCGGTAGTCAAAAAACCATTGTACTTCTGGATAATGCGCTTGACGATCTTTAACTCATCGCAGGTTTCGCGGCCAGGATCCGGGCCATCGGGCACCGCGCTGATGATATTCAGAACAGCAAACCCCTGCCGCATGCAGACCAGCAGGTCAATCATCCGCTTTTCCGGCTCCGGCAGCTTGCGGGTCAACTCAATGGCATGATCCAGTGCGTTGGCAAACAGAGCGTACAGATCGGCCGGATCCATAAAGTGCAGGCAGGTACCGTCCGCTACATTGTTGATGCTGATGTGGTGGGCTTCGCACAGCATGCTCTTTTCGGTCAGCACAACATCCAAAACCTCACTGCCGGTCTGGGTGCTGGCGTCATACTGCCGGGCGGCGGCTTCGGCTTCGTTCAGGCTCTGCTGCAGCGCGGCGTTGGGGGCCATGCGGCGCAGATCAGCGATCTGAACTTTCAGCTCATGGCATTTGCGGTTGATGATCTGTACGTTCCGCTTGGCCACCTGATACTGCTGGCGCTGGCGTTCATACAGCATGTTCAGCGAGTTCATCTCTTTTTCCATGGCCGCCTTTTTGAACAGCTCAGTCTGCAAATATAAAAGGGTGATGCAGTAGAGCTGGCAGAGTGCCAGGGGGACAACAACGAAGATAGAAGTTTCCCGTGATACTCCGGAGTTGGTGACGGTCTGCATTGTTAAAAACAGCAGAACGAACATGCCGCCCAGAATAATAGCGCTGATTTGCTGGCGGGGACCGATGTGGTAGCTGCCTTCATATGGCATGGAATGGGCAACAGTTACCCGCAGCAGGCAGTACGCAGCGGAAAAAAACAGCAGTTGCAGCAGCAGAGCAGAGGGCTGATCCAATGGCAGGAATATGTTTACCTGTGCCAGGCACCAGACAAGAAGCCGCCATAACTCAAATGTCGTCAGGGCACTCAAAATTCCCCAGATGGCGCAATAATTGGCGCCGGACCAGTCCAACTGGGTGCAACTGTGGGAAGCGAAAATCATCCACATACAAAACAGAATATACGCCCCCGCCCGCAGGAACAGCGAGGAAGGCGTGTAATCCGCCCATAATAAAAATGTGGAAAGGGGAATGGAGGGAATCAGGCAAAGCAGCGCCCGCTGCCAAAAGTGCGGCGAGTGCCGGAGCGGGAGCCAGTAGGTCAGTGCTGCGCCCCAAAGCTGTATCCCACAGACAAGAAGAGAAAGAAATTGTTGGAGATTTGGCAGCATTACATGGCACCCCCAACATAGGCGGCGACCGCAGCCAGAAAGGCAGCCCGCTGGCGGCGGCTGATCTCCAGCCGGTCCTCCCCAACCTGGACCATATCGTTCTGGACCGCCCGCACATACCGCAGATTGACAAGGTAACACTGGTTGCATTTGGCAAAGTGGTAGGGGGCCAGCTGCTTTTCAGCATTTTGCAGGCTGGAACGCACGGACCATACCCCGGTGGAGGTATGGTAATGCAGCATACGGTCCCGCGTTTCCAGCCAGTAGATGTCCTCGGTGTTCAGCAGCTGCACGCCCCCAGCGGTCTGTAATGCAATCTGCCCGCCTTTGCGGCGCTGCACCCGCTGCAAAGCGCGGGCCAGCTTGGTGCTGAACTGGTAATAATTGACCGGTTTGAGCACAAAATCCAGGGCGTCGACCTCATACCCGCGAATAGCGTACTGCGCCATGTTGGTAACGAACACCAGCACCACATCCGGATCCACCGTGCGAATGCGCTCGGCAGCGTCCATGCCGCCAAGCTCCGGCATTTCAATATCCAGAAAGATGATGTCGAACCCCTTGCAATAGTTGGTTATGACCTGGGCACCGTCCGAAAAAGTGGTAACTTCCAGCATACAGTTGTTCTCGCGGCTGTATTGGTCAATCATGCTGCACAGCTGCTGCCGCATATCCGGCTGGTCATCCACCACGGCAATGCGAGGCATCGGGCGGCCCCCTTTCTGTTTGGAATCCAAAGCACCCGGCAAGCCCGGAAAACGGCTGTGCCATGCGCCTTTACTTATAATATATAAATACATTATAGTTGGCGGTGCGAAACCTTGCAAGAGAATTTTGCAGAAAACGGGGCGGTGCAGGGAATCTGGTTGTGATTTAGCGCTGCGTGTGGTATTCTGTAGGCAGCTTTTGGCGGCGGGCGGGGCAAAAAGAATGTCGGGATAAACAGGCGGAGGTTTGCTGCAGCTGCTATACCATGTATTACATATTACACCATTTGCCAGTAACTTGAGTGGAAATTTATGGGAAAATGCGTAATTTGGGGACAAGATTGAAAAGAAAAAATCGGCAACATCGCACAATTCCCGCCTGACGGCTTAAGCACCGCTCCGGCAGCTGCGGCACGGCATCTGCGTTGCCAAAATGCTCGATAAGACATCCAGTATTATCTGCGCTTTTGGCTTAGCATCTGCCGCACCTCGCTCGCCGTATCGGCACTTAGAATTATGCGGTATTGCCAATAAAATAACGGATTACAGTAATATTGCGGCTTCGAGATGTTTGAAAGGATATGACGGGATGACAAGAATATTATTCGTATGCCACGGCAATATCTGCCGTAGCCCGATGGCAGAGTATGTGATGAAAGACTTGGTGCGACAGTCGAGGCGGGAAGATGAGTTCGTGATTGCTTCCGCAGCAACCAGCCGGGAAGAACTGGGCAACCCGGTGTATCCACCGGTCCGACGCAAACTGGCGGAGCATGGCATCCGCTGCGATGGACATGCGGCCCGGCAGATGACCCGCAAGGATTATGAGGAGTTTGGTTACCTGATCGGAATGGACCGGATGAACCTGAGCAACATGGCCCGCATTTGCGGCGGCGACCCGGAAGGAAAGTGCTCGCTGCTGCTAGCGCACGCCGGGCAAAGCGGCGATGTGGCTGACCCGTGGTATACCGGTGATTTTGAAGCCACCTGGCAGGATGTCAACATTGGGTGCCGGGCATTGTTGAAAGAGTTAACGGAAAAAAAGTAAAATGAAAATAGCAAGCGCTTTATGTTGCACATGGATCCCCTGAGAAGAGGAAAAACAGCGATGATGCGCTTGCTATTTTATTGCTTTATAGAGCGAATGTTTCGATAATTTAAATCGGCTGAGAAACGAACGGCTGGCAAAAGGTCAGTACACGGATGCGGCAGATGATATGCGGCTAAAATGATTCTAAATAAAGAAAAAACCTCATTGCAAAAACACATTGCAATGAGGTTTTTGAGTGTGCCCGAAGGGATTCGCCAAGCCGCGCCCTAGAAACGCCCCACCGGGGCGTTTCTGCCCCGCGGGACGCAAAGCGCGGGGCACGGGCTGTTCGAATCCCTTCTTTTACTGCCCCGTAAAATCTGCAAAAAACAAAAAGAGCAGCATCCCATAAGGTGCTGCTCTTGGTGCGACCGGGAGGATTCAAACCTCTGGCCTTCCGGGTCGGAGAACTACGACAGGGTGGTATAGACTGACGATGAAACGTGAATTTTGTTGGTTCTGCACATTTGCCGCCAAAACAAGAAAAAGCCCGTTGTTGGTTGGCTTAACAGTGATAAGGAACTAATTTACTCATCAACTGTTAGCTGACGGTTTCCGGGGTGCATACGGACAAATCCCGTCTGATTTCTAACAGGAAGTCAGACGGGATTTTCGCTTTATATTACGAATTATGGAGGACATACCATGAAGACCTTAATATCTTGTGCCTACAATATGGATAACTGCTGTGTAGAACTGAAATTCGCCGATGGCAGCATGATTGCGATTGATACCATTGCAGTGGAGAACGAGGTTGCCGACAATATATATCAACGGTCAGAGCTTGACTATCTGATTTACAATGACCCGATTGGATATGCAGACCTTATCTTGAACGGCGATCCCGAAACCTATTTGAAAACTGTAACAGAATACAAGCCTTTGGATAGCTGACAACATGCTGAGGCTGTTGCACAAGGAAAAAATCCAAGTGCAGCAGCCTCTTTACGGTTAAATGCCTCCAGAAGCACAAAAACGCTCGCCATAGACCCCCTAATTTCCAAAAAGCAGATAACTCAAACAGGCCCTTCTGAATAACGATTGTTTTCCAGAGGAGCCTGTTTTCCAAATTTTCAGAAATCAGAAATTCAGGTATGCTTTAGGCTGAATCAAATGCAGATTTTGCAGCCCACTGTTGCACTTTGCCAGCAGGTGAGCAATGTTTTGGGAAAGCCCCAAAAACAGAAGCTCCGCCAGGACTTTGACTTTACCGCCGGTAAGGAAACGCTTGAAATTCCGATTGTGCTTTAGCTGTCCGAAGGCACCCTCTGCCTGAATGGAACGGTTGCAGCGCAGCAGCTTTCCTTCCTCGGTGGTAATGTTGTGATACGAATTCTTGCGCAGATTCTGAAATTCCCAGCAGACAAAAATTTCTTTGCGCTTTTCGCTGTCTTTAGCCTTGCAGCAGGCTGCACGGTAAGGGCAGCCGGAGCAGTCCTCGCAGCGGTAAACAGAGATTTTGCGCTCTGTACCGTCCTTCGCATGGGAGGTATAGTGAGAACTGAGATCCAGATGTCTGCCGTTCTTGCAGATAAAGCAGTCATCCGGTTCGTAATAGCCCATGTTTTCCATTCTGCCAACCTGTGACTTTGAAGAACGCTTTTTCCCCGATTCATAGTTGGCGGGCTTAATAAATGCAGTCTGGCCATTTTCGAACAGCCAGCGGTAATTGGCAAGACTTTCATAGCCGGAATCCGCCACGACATTGCGATAGGATTTTCCGTGCTTATGCCATAAATAGGTCAAAAACGGAATCAGCGTGCCGAAGTCCGTTCTGTTGCTGAATACGCCAATGCCGGTTATGAAACCGCTATTGACAGCAAACTGAACATTATATCCGGGTTTTAGCTGGCCATTGCGCATATGGTCGTCTTTCATATGCATAAAAGTGGCATCTGTGTCTGTCTTGGAATAGCTGTTGCGATTCTCCCCGCAAATTGCCTTCTTTCTGTTATACTCCATCCAGCGGCGATACAAGAGAGCCAGTTCATCTCGCTCCCGAACGATTTCCGGCTTATGGTGCCCGCGGCCTTTTTTCACTTCAATGCCCTGCGCCTCGATTTCCGTATTGAGTTGTTCCAGTCTTTTCTCAACCTTAGTCGAGGTCAGATTTCCTTGCGGACATACCCGTTCTTTCAACCGTGCCTTGATTTTCTCAAGCTGTTTGCTTACCTGCTTTAGCCATACGAATGTATACCGATTTGCTTTGCTTTCGATTTTGGTTCCGTCCACAAACACCTCGGAGTGCTCGGTATACCCTTTATTCTCCAGCTTCTTTACATATTGAAAGAACAAATCCTCAAACGCTTCCTGCAGGTTACGGTTGCCCCGAAATCTTGCTATAGTGCAGTGATCCGGTGTTTTCTGATCCTCCAGCAGCCAGCGAAATACCAGATTCTCCCTGCACAGCTCCTCTATTTTACGGCTGGAATATACGCCCTTCATGTAGGCGCACACCAGCACTTTAAATAACACACGCGGCTCTATCTGCGATTTTCGGATTCCCGAATAAGCTCTATACAACTTTGTGTAATCCAGTTCCTCAAGCTGGATGCTTGCCTGATAGAGCACGTTGTGCTTCGATATTCTTATTTCTGTCGGCATCCGAAATTTTAACTGTTGACTTTTTTCCAAAATTTCGATATGCTGTTCTTGCTTTTGAGTTTTTTTGCTCACAACTATTAACTTAAAGCAAAAGACCGAAGTTGTAAAGCCTTTTTTGGCTTTTACTTCGGTCTTTATTTTTTAGAGGATGTGCAACAGCCCCGTTTTTCTGTTTATATTATTTTCCACCGTTGGATCCCAGTTTTGGAAAGAAAATGACTATCTTAAAGCCCTTTCCCCACTGGGAAGTAGCTTCCAGACGAAGGTTTAGATCGTCAGCCATCTTCTTAACCAGGTAAAGCCCTATACCAGTAGCTTTCTTTCGGCTGTCAGTAGAATCCCCGGTAAAGCCCTTTTGAAAAATATACGGCAGATCATATTTTTTTACACCAATGCCGTTATCCTCAACAGAAAGGACATCTGCGGTCTCCGAATGTATCATGGAAATCGTTAGCATGGGACTATCACTGCTATATTTTATGGAATTGCTCACGATTTGTCCCAACATAAACTGAAGCCCTCTACGGTCTGTATAAACTGTTTCAGATTGCAGTTTGTTGAGAATTACAAACTGCTTTTCTTCCAGAAGTGGGGCATAGTCCTCCAGAACTTCCCCCAAGCAGTCATTCAAATTGACATCTTCAAACCGATAATCCTTTGTACTGCTCTTTAACCGGGCATAGTAAAGCATCTGCGTGACATTCTCCTGAAGTTGACTACGGACATAATCCAACTTAGTTTGCAGGGAAGGCGATATTTCGTCGATTCGGTTATCCAAAAGCATGGTCAGCAACGACAGGGGCGTTTTCGCTTCATGTGCCCAGCCTTCCACATATTCTTCATAGTCCCGTAGGGCATCTGCCATACTGCTGCTCTCATTTTTGTGTTCCTGTAAAACTGAGGCCAGAAGCCGGATAGATTCTCCTTCTTCCAGGCTGACGACACTGAGCAGCCTTTCCTCGTTGCAGATGGTAGGATCACTGAGGAAATCCCGGAACAGCTCCCGGCGGGTGGTCTCCCGCTTGTTTAGTACAAACAGGATCGCTGAAAACAGAAGGATGCTTGTCAGAACCACTAACTCAATCAAGGTCTGAAATGCCTGAATGTCAGAAATCCAAAGAATGATAAAACAAAAGCAATCCACACCCAGCAGCAACAGCAGCCAAGGGTAGTACCGTTCTATTATGCGCCAAAACTGCTTCATGGAGATACCTCCGCTTCCAAACGATAGCCCATCCCACGAACCGCAACGATTCGGTGGATAATCGGCCTTTTTATATCTCAATATTCCTTCACAAAGCTCAATATTTCCCATATTTACGAACTTTTCCGTCACATAACCCCATGCATCTACATATACTGCCATGACAAATTGGTGCGGAATTGGTGCGGAGTGTGGGAATCAACATTCGGGAAGCGGGTTCATCACGACAGATTATTCGTTAAAAATGAAAGCTGTAAGGAGATTAACGCTGTGAACCATTTACTGTCCTGTGAATTCAATATCGACACCGCTTGTGTCGAGTTAAAATATGCCGATGGCAGCATGATTTCCATTGATACCATCGCCGTAGAGAATGAAGTGGCCGACAATATGTATGAACGCTCTGAGCTGGACTGGCTGATTTATAATGCTCCGGCTGAGTATGCAGATTTGGTGCTGAACGGCGATCCCGTGAAGTATCTGAAAACCGTGACTGTATACAAGCCATTTGAAAATTAACAGATGAAACAAGGCGGGTAAGCACACAAAAATGCTTACCCGTCATTTTTATTGTCTCTGTACAAGATAATTACAGGTTTTTATTTGCTGTTTACACAGAAACAATATCAGCTCTTCTCATCATTCATATCCATTGTACTGTATTTCTTCTCTTGACACGAGAAGAGGCCACCTTTAGGTGACCTCTTCCGAGAGCCCTTTTAGAAGGAAAACACTTCTGCGGCTTCTGTTTAAAAAAGTTTTTTCTGAATGGCCTCGGTAATAGTCTGCTCCTCCAGACTCCTGCGGGTCAGAAGTCCAGAAATCCAGCATACCCCCATTACTAAAACAACTGCCAGGACAATGCTGCCCACTGGCAGACAGAAGGGAAGTTGGAATGCTCGTCGGATAGCATAGTATTCCAGGGCCAACACGCCCATTCCAAAAGGTAAACTCCAGCACAGCGCTTTGATTCCGTAGAAAAGACTTTCCAGCCAAATCATCTTACGGAAATCCACGGGTGTGATTCCTACGCTGCGGAGAATTCCATATTCCCGAGCACGCAGTTCCATTCCCGTAGAGAGGCTATTGTGAATATTGGCCATACATACCAGACATAGCAGCAGAACAAACCCGGTACATAAGATTTGTAGAAGCATTCCAAACCGCTGAAGGCCACCCATGGCAAGGGAATTGTAGTTTGCACTGATCACCCCTTGGGGCAGGCCATAGCTGTTGTTTAGGGACCATTCCTCCAATCCGCTGGTTAGGGCGGAAATACTTTCAGGGTGAATGTACTGCACCTGCCAGTAGTATGCACCGCTTCTGCCCAGGTCTGCCTGCCGATTCAGGAATGCTTGGAATACACTGCGACTGGTCACCAACTGTAAAGTAAGGCTTTCCACGGTGTTGGAGGTGACCGTGTTTCCGGAATAAGGGAAATCCTCCGCCAGTGCTGCTACGTGCCAAGTGTCTGCAAACCCGTTCTCTTGTGCAAACTCCATAGAAAATCCAGGTTGTAGATTCAGAGCATTTTTCAGCTGAGTGTAGCTGCCTGCATTATACAGATAGGTGCTGGTGATCATAACACAATCCAGATAATCCGAATTCAAGGAAACTTCCTTGCCTGCCCAGTCGGAAAACTCCTGGTCATCCATGACCAGCAAGGTGGGATAGACGGTGACATTTTGGCCGTCCTCAGAAGTATAATCCTGTTCATCTAAGAGACCGCTCTGGTTTTGAAACCATTTTATTGCGTCTTGGCTCATATCCGCCCAATTCAAAGTGAAGCTGCCCATCTCTCCAGCCTGCAAACCTCCGACCAACCGTACTTCCCCTGTTCCAGCCAGAGCTTTCAGATCATCCGTATAGGTAGCGGTATCCAAGGAAGGATCGTTGAAGGTGATGGTCGCCGTTGCTAAGGGACTGTCTGTCCCGTAACGCACTCCCATGGCACGGTCCACATAATAAGAAAGTCCGGTACCAGCCAGCAGCATAATTACGCTGAGCGCCAGGGAAAATACAATTGCTCGATACCGTCCCCGGTTTCGCTTACAATTTTTGAGGGCCAAAATTCCAGGAAAGCCGAAAATCTTTCCAGTCAGTTTTCCTGTTTTTACATCATTGGAATGAAATTGAACCTGACCTTCTCCTTGGATGGCATCCATGGGCGTGATCCTGCTGGCTTTCAAGGCCGGTTGCAGTGCACTGAATGCCAGAGTCAAGGCTGCCAGCAGGGCTGCAGCGGCCAGGGGAAGAGGCCGTACCGAAAGATAAAGAGGCTGAGAAAATTGAAACAGTTCCTGTACCTGACTATTCAGAAAAACCAGTGTAATCGCCATTCCTCCACAGCCTGCAATCAGGCCCAAAGGGATGCCAATCAATCCCAGAATAAAGGCTTCATACAAGACGGACTGCCGCTTCTGCGCCCGGGTAGCCCCCACACTGGCCAACATTCCCAGCATTTGTGTGCGCTCCGTCATACTGATGGCAAAGGCGTTTCGAGCCAGAGACACAGCACCCACCAGAATAATGAGAAGTGTTACCGCCATCAAACCGTAAAAGGCAGGCAATAGAAGGCTGCCCGGATAATCTATGCCATAATAAAGCAAGAGCTGCCGGTTTAGATCGATGGTCCCCACGCCTCCAGCATCGACAGGCAAGTCTGCCTGCCATTTCTGGATACTTTCCAGCAGGTCATACAGTTCTCGCCCCAGCGAACTGACAGTATAATAAGCGCACCACAATCCATCCGGGGGGATCTGATCCTCCAGAACTGTAAAACATGGTTCCCAGGCGAACACATTTTGATCATCAAAACCGCCTGGGTCCACAATAGCTGTAATCGTGAACTGTTTTTCCCCCACAGAACGGAGCATATAGCTGTCCGATAATCCCATGATTCCCGGGCCGCTGGTTTGCCGATAGATCATTTCCCCTGCGGAATCCACCCCTTGTGGGGTCCATACTCGTAACAAATCCAAAGAGACTTGGTCTCCAATCTTCCAACCGGTCTTTTTGGCGAGAGTTTGAGAAATGGCCAGTTCGTTCTCTGTGGAAGGAAGATTTCCTTCCAGACACTCTACCCTCAAAAGCTGGTAGAATGACTGGTTTACTCCATAGAGAGCGGCCCCCCACCTATTGCTGTCGTCCAGGGGAGACACTCCCCAACTGGCTGCCAGGCCCAGTTGGTCAATCCTGTCATCCTGGGACAGATTTTCTACCACCTGTTCTCCAGTCTCAAAGGCTCTGCCATGCCAGGTGCCGTTGTCCTGTGCTGCCTGCCGGTACAGAAGATTCAAAAAGGAATCAGCCCCCGCAAAAACTGCCGTGAGCATGGTCACCGATAAAACCACACCCACCAGAGTCACAAGAGTACGACGGGGATTAGCCCGCATCTGAGCGAGAGTCAAAGTGTGCACAATATTTTTCATGGCCGCACCGCCTCGTCCTGAGCAATATGCCCATCCTCCACAGTAATGAGTCGGTCTGCCTGACAGGCAATCCGTTCATCGTGGGTAATGACCAATAATGTCTGACCTTTTTTCTCATGAAAATAACGCAGCAAAGCCATCACTTCAGCACTGTTTTTGCTGTCCAGGTTGCCGGTAGGCTCATCTGCCAACAGAAGGGCAGGGCTGGTAATCAGGGCCCGGCCAATGCTGACCCTCTGCTGCTGACCGCCGGAAAGCTGATGGGGCAGATGGTTCATCCGATCCTGGATGCCCAGAATTTGGGCCAGCTGTTCCAACTGGTTTTTGTTGACATTGCGTCCATCCAACAGCAAAGGTAAGGTCAGGTTTTCCCGTACATTGAGCACAGGAAGTAGATTGTAAAACTGATACACCAGACCTATCTGGCGCCGTCGAAAAATGGCCAGTGCGTTCTCGTCCAATTTGTAAAGATCGGTGCCCTGTAACCATACATGTCCGGCTGTGGGCTTGTCCACCCCTCCAAGCAGGTGCATGAGGGTGCTTTTTCCACTGCCAGACGGGCCCATAATGGCGACAAACTCCCCTTTTTCTACGGAGAATGACACATCATCCAGTGCCTTTACTTGGGCAGGACCTTCCCCATAATAACGGCTAAGGTGTTCCACACGCAGTAATTCCATATTTCCCTCCTGGTATCAAGACTGGGCAACGCCTTTGTTGCCCCCACATCTTGAGTATACTGGCTGTTTCTTTCCTCTTGATGACTGTCTGGGTGACAGTTTTGTCACAAACTACCGGGATGTATGGGCAATTTGAGGATAAAACGAGCACCAGGGCCTGGGGTCTGATTTTCTGCCACCACACTGCCGCCTTGAGCTCGAACTAATTCTGCCGCCAAAGCCAAGCCGATACCAGCGCTGCCCGGAGCGGCATTACTGCCACGATAAAATCTCCGAAACAAATAGGGCATATCCAATTCCGGGATACCGGGGCCATTATCTTCCACTGTGATCCAAAGATTCAGTACATCCTTGCTCACGGAAATTTTTACCAAGCCTCCTTCCGGGGAATGCTCAGAAGCGTTTTTCACCAGGTTGGTTACAGCCTCTGCGGTCCATTTTTCATCCCCTTCCCACAGGAGGTCTTGAGGGCACTCCACTTTTAAAGTCTGGCCACGCAGTTCCAGGGCCACCCTTACCGGAGCAGTAGCTCTATCCAGCAAAGATGGCAGTGAAACGGTTTTTCGTTCCAGTTCCAGGCACCCGGCATCCAACCGGGACAAGGTCAAAAGTCTCTCCAGTAACCATTGCATTCGTTCCAGCTGTGCAGTAAGCTGCCCGGTAAATTCCTGGCGCTTTTCCAGCGGTAGGTCTGATCGTGCCAGCAAGTCCGCCATAACCAGCATTCCGGTAAGAGGGGTGCGCAGTTGATGGGAAATATTGCCCAGAAGCTGCTGCAAAAATTCCTTGTCATGAGCCAGCTGGGCACTTTGCTGACGCAGGGTAACGGTAATCTTGTGCAGATCGTTCTTCAGAAGGCTCAGTTCTCCTTCCCGATTGTCACGAATATCCAGAAGTTCCCCGCCTGCATATACCGAAGCCAGGTATTCTCCTAATTCCTGTAGCTTTTTATACCGGCTCCATGTTGTGCTCATCCAGAGCAGTGTGGTGAGAAGAACGGACCCGCTCCCTGTCAGTGCTGCCCAGGGGCCACCCAAAAAGCCACAGAGCAGCCCTGAAACCAAAGTCAGAGCCATGCTGAGGGCGATAGGCAGATATAATTCCTTATTTCTTGTCATGGCCATCTACCTCCAGCCGATAGCCCATTCCACGCACAGTGGAAATGAGAGGGTGTCCTGGCATTTCCAGCTTGTCACGCAGTCGCTTGATATACACAGACAAGGTGTTGTCATTGACAAAATTTCCTGCCACATCCCAGATTCCTTCCAACAGTTGCCCCCGGGTGAGAGTCTGTCCAGGATGAGACAGAAAAGTAAGCAGTAATCGGTATTCCAGAGCGGTAAGCAAGATGGGAGTTCCGTTACGGGTCACTTGGCCTTTCTGTGTATCTACCGCCAGTTCCCCCAACCGAACCAACTGCTCCCGCTCTCCGGCCGCTCTGCGTAGTACGGCCCGGATGCGGCTGGCCACTTCCCGCAACCGAAAGGGTTTAACGATATAATCGTCAGCCCCCATATCCAGGCCCAGTACTACGCTTCCCTCATCCCCTCTTGCAGTGGCAAAAATCACCGGAATATTCCTGCTTTTAGCAGCAGCACACAGATCGTAGCCGCTACCATCAGGCAAACCGACATCCACCAATAGCAGCTGGTATTCTCCAGTCTCTAAGGCGTTTCTCCCTTGCGCCAGAGTGCCCTTGCAAGTGACACTCCACCCCTCCTGTTCCAGAGAATACGCCAGCCCGGCTGCAATAGTGGAGTCATCTTCAATCAACAATATCCGAACCATTGGGATGATTTCCTCACTTCAAATGTTTAATGTGCCATATTATTTTATCACGGAATAGTACTCTGTGCGTGACTGATCTGTCATCTGATATGTAATCTTCCTGGTAAATACATTGTTTCTGACAACTTTGTCACCTTCCAAGTCATCGAATAGAAAGAAATGCCTCCTATCTTATATGTCAAGAGAGTTTAGGAGGCTGGCCATGAAAGAGTTCAAACATCTTCCCGGTCTGGATTTGATTCGGGTATTCGGAATCTTGGTGGTAGTATTCTATCATTATCAGGTAGAAACCGCTGTTCGGGGACTATGTCCAGCAGATTTTCTTCCCGCTATGGAGCCGCTGGTCCAAGTGGCGGTATACACCATGACTCTCCTTTCTGGATCTTGCTTGTGCTGGCAGGAAAAAAGCCGCAGCTGGTCCATGAAGCGCTATCTTTGGGGACGTTTTCTGGCCATTTACCCTCTTTTCTGGCTTTGCTTTTTTCCCATTTTTATTTACAGCGATATTATATGTGGCAACAATGAAGGCGTAGCTCCGTGGAAACTGCTTCTCTCTATAGTGGGAGTGGATGGATATTTTCAGTCTTTCACGCCTACGTTTTACAAAATTGGAGAGTGGTATTTGGGTTGTATTCTGTTCCTTTACGCTGTTTTTCCTGTACTTTGGCGCATGATTCGACGCCGGGGAGTTGTTTTCGCCGCCGTAGGAGCTCTCTTTGCCTGGTTGGCTTGTTGTTTTGTGGAAAATCCGGGGCAGCTTTATCCCACATTGATTGGCCAGCTGCCGTTGTTTTTCATGGGGAGCTTTTTGGGCGGGTGTCTCCCATCCCTTTGGATTCCAGGAATTTTAGCAGGAATGACCACTTTGGTACTGTATGGCCTTGGGTGTCCTGAATATTGGATTGTAACCGCAGCTAGTGTTGGAGTGTTTGTAATGGTGTTTTATTTAGGGCAGTTACTCCTGTTTTGTGGTCCGTTTCTTCAAAAGGCTTTGCATTGGTTATCCCGTCGCTGTTTTGGAGTCTTCCTTGTACATCACTTGGCTATTACCTTGGTGATAGTCCCCGTTCTTGTCAACCACCGTGTAACGCCTCTCTACTGGGTTAGCGGGCTGTTACTTTTAACAGTAGGCAGCTTCGTGATTTCCTTTTTGTTGGATGGATTAAACAGAAGCATCATAAAGTTCCTCGCCGAAAGCGTTGTCACATAATTTACGCATAAATCTTTGTGCCAATGTGACTTTCCGGTGTCATGAATAATATAAAATTCCGCAGAATTCATCCTTATACCGGGGTGAAATCTGCGGGATTTTTCGTGTTTTCTGAAGTCGTAAAATATACAATACGGGGAAGGTTTGTATATACACCAAAAAACAAAAACAAGGTATCAAAAGTGTCCCCATTGGTTCCGGTTTCCGGTGCGGCAAGAAGTATCCTGATTAGTCCTTTTCCCCCTTGGATTTCTCACGGCTCTTGTAGACATTATACTGGTTCTTGCACCGTGGGCTGCAAAATGCAGCATTAGAGCGGTTTCCTAAAAACACCTTATGGCAATGCTTGCACAGACGCAGGGGCTGTTCATCATCCACCAGCATGAAGCTAAACATCATCTGGATACCCAGCAGCAGGGAGTGAAAATCCCAGTAGATGGTGGGCTTATCCAGCAGCTCGATGTGGTAGCTGGGGGCGATTCCGCCAAATGCAGCCATAGCCTTGCGGTGCAGCCCCCGTTCGTCCTCGCCCATGAAATCATAGTCATTGTAGTAGAAAAAGGCGGTGGTCAGCGTAAAGGCCCAGTCCTTAAACTGTTGAGCAACCCAGTTGTAGGGTTCCGCATATTCCCGCTGGAAGCTCATGTTCTTCGCCATCGGCTCGTCCATGAAGGTCATGGTCAGGGCAATCATGGTCCGGTCGCCGGACACATTCCATGTGGATTCAATGCCCTTCTTCACCACATCCAGCTGGTCGAAGGGGTAAAAGAGGGACAGATATTGGTCTGTCGCCATGGATTCTTCCTTGATGAAATGGTTTTTCGGCAGGTACACCGCCTCGTAGTCCATAAAAGTCGGTGTGGTAGGCAGAGCGGTCATCAGCCCCAGCAGGCCGTACCGGGTGACAAACTCCATCACCGCCTTTTCCACTTCTGCCTCTGGCTTACGCCCCATCAGCAGCATCCCCACATTCAGTGCATCCAACACAATGTTCGGGACCTCTTTCAGCGGATTGTAGACATCCGGCTTTGCGTTTTTGCCGGGGGTGATGTACCGCTTGCCATCTTCCGCTGTTTTCAGCTCATAATGATCGTAGCGCACCCAATGAGAACGGGATTGTTCAAATAGATTCTTCATTATGCGTGCCCTTTCTGTTTCATCGCCCCTGCCATCAGGGGCGTTTTTTCTTTTTTCTACGCTTGGTCTTGTTCTCCCGCCGAATCACGGCGTCCTTGCCCTGTTTCTTTGCGATTTTCGAGTATTCCTCCAGAAACCGACGCTCCCGCAAGGTCAGGCCATTTTCCGGCTTGCTGCACAAATGGTCATACATCTGGCGCTGCAATTTTTTACGGATGGTTTTCCTCAGCTTGCGGATATTGCGGTCAGACTGCCCACGAATGGCAGCAAGCTGGGTGGTGCTGTACAGCCGCAAAGAGAGAAAATACAGAACTTCCTTATGTTCCTCACTCAGTTCCTCCACCATGCGGGATATAAAGGTGTCAGCGGTCAGGTTGTGCATCTCATAGGGGCAGTCAAACAGGATGTCCAGAAAGTTTCCGGCCATCAGCTGCCGGTATGCGGGATTGTTCATCCAGTGGGGAATGAGTTTCGGTTCAGGCACCGCCTGATATTCCAGCGGCACATCCCCACGGAGGTTTTCATGGTCCCGTTCCCGGCGCTCCCGGTTCCGGTCCAGCTTGTTCCATTCCTCCACCACGGCCTGGAAATCCTTCTCCGTGCGGGCCGCTTCCTCCAGCCGCCGCACAGCTTCCGCCCGAATCTCCCGTTTCAGCCGCTTATCGCTGACCGGGGCGGCTTCTTCTTCCTCGTTTTCCAGCTCCGCTTCATAGTCGATGGGATGCTCGTCCTGCTCCAGCTCATTTTCCAGCTCAGCCAGACGTTCTTCCGCAAGCGCCTGTTCCAGCGTTTCCTCCGCCCCAGCGCCTGTCCCATCGTCCCATTCGGTGAAGCCATCTTCGGTATCCAGAAGCTCATCAGCTGTGAGATACGCCATGACTCCACCCCCTTCAAAAATTTTTTATGATTTTTCAAAAAATGGTTCCGTTTTACACCCGGGATTTCTCCTATTAGTGAAAGGATAATCTGAAAGCAGATTACTTTTTTCGGAACTACGCCAATATTATACAACAGCTGCGCCGGAAGCGCAAGAAAGAGAGGTTCTATGAAAAAAACGGCATCCAATCATTTTTCAGCGGGGAGGGAGCGAAAATGACGCTGTTTGAGCTGGTGAAGCAAACGATTCAAGTGCGGGATGCAGCGGAACATTACGGCTTGCAGGTCAATCACAGTGGGATGTGCCGCTGTCCATTCCACGAGGACCGGCATCCCAGCATGAAGCTGAACGAGAGGTACTTTTACTGCTTCGGCTGTGGGGCCACCGGCGATGTGATCGACCTTGTGGCAAGGCTATTTGACTTGAGCAGCTTCGAGGCGGCACAAAAACTGGCCCAGAACTTCGAGATTGACCCGGATAAGCCTCCGGCGGCCATCGCTCTGCCCAAGCCGAAACGCCCCCTGCTGACGGCATACCGGCAGGAGGAAATGCGCTGCCTTCGAGTGCTGTGCGATTATCTGCATCTTTTAGAACGCTGGAAGGTACAGTATGCGCCCAAGGTGCCGGAAGATGCTTTGGATGACCGGTTTGTGGAAGCCTGCCAGATGCTGGACTATGTGGAGTATCTGGCGGATTTGCTCATTGCCGCCGAACTGGAACAACGGATAAGAATCGTAGAAATGTTGAACAAAGAGGAACTGATTGCCAGCTTGGAGGAGCGGCTGGAACGACAAAAGAAGGAGGAAACGCCCTATGAAGAAAAACAATCCGCCTGACGGAGTGCCCGTCTGGTTTGATGGAAAAAACATCAACGAAGCCCTGTTTTGTGATGAGTTCTTGCAGACGCACAAGATTCTCTTCACAAACGGGGCTTTTTTCACGCCCGAAGGCCGTGTGACCGATGAGCTGCCCCTGCGGGGAGAGATTTTTGAGGAGCTGAAATGCTGTGCGGTCAGCAATATCCCCCGCAAAATCAGCAACATTGTGGAGCTGATGAAGCTGGCGGCGCTGGTGGAGGATTTTCCACCGAAGGCGGACCGGATTCACCTCTCCAACGGGACGCTTTTTCTGGACGGAAAATTTGTGGAGGGAAAATCTGAAATCGTCCGCAACCGGTTCCCCGTGGCCTACAACCCCAACGCCCCGAAACCCGTCCTCTGGCTGCAATTTCTGGACGGCCTGCTCTATCCGGAGGACATCCCCACCTTGCAGGAATACATCGGCTACTGCCTGATCCCCAGCAACAAGGGTCAGCGGATGATGGTCATCAAAGGCAACGGCGGTGAAGGCAAGAGTCAGATCGGCGCTGTGCTGGGAACTTTGTTCGGCTCCAACATGAAGGATGGCAGCATCGGGAAAATATCCGAGAACCGATTTGCCCGTGCCGACCTGGAGCATATCCTTCTGTGTGTGGATGACGATATGCGGATGGAAGCCCTGCGCCAGACCAACTATGTAAAATCCATCGTCACCGCCCAGGGCAAGATGGATTTGGAGCGCAAGGGCAAGCAGAGCTATCAGGGATGGATGTGCGCCCGGCTGCTGGCCTTCTCTAACGGCGATTTGCAGGCACTGTTTGACAGGAGCGACGGGTTCTACCGCCGCCAGCTGGTGCTGACCACAAAAGATAAGCCTGCTGGCCGTGTGGATGATCCCGACCTGGCCGAGAAAATGAAGGCCGAGGTGGAGGGCATCCTGCTGTGGGCCTGTGAGGGCTTGCAGAGGCTGGCTGCCAACAACTTCAAGTTTACCGAGAGCCAGCGTACCAAAGACAACCGGGAAGCTGTCAAACGGGACAATAATAATATTTTTGATTTTCTGGAATCCGAGGGATATATTCGGCTGAAAGCAGACAGCACCATCAGTTCTAAAGAACTGTATGAGATTTACCAGATGTGGTGCGAAGAAAACAATCTGACGGCGCTGAAGCGGCGCAGCTTTAGTGATGCTGTGATCGCCAATCAGGGCAAGTACAATCTGGAATACTGCAACAGGATCACCAACATCGCCGGGCGGCGGGTGTGGGGATTTTTCGGAATTGAAGCGATTGCCAGACCTTATATAAACGGATTTTCCAATGTTTCGGAAGATACGTACGTACCGAGGCAGAACGAGTAACTCGGTGCTTTTGTACGTATGTACACAGCATTTCACCCAAAACCGTCTCTATAGGGGACTCTCGTATCGCACCCCCAACGGCAGACAAAGCACGCCTTTGTTTGCTGCCGGATGGCTGGTGTTTGGCAGAACATCGGCTGTCCGGGCTGAACAACAGGAAACGATGCAGATGGTTTCCGGGCAGTTCAGCAGCGGTCATCGCAATGACCGCAATCCCCCCTCGGGAGAGCCCACGGCACTTTGCAGCCCTTCGGGCTGAAAGTGTCATAGTGGGTTATTACACTTTCGCAAAAGTGCATCTCCACAGCCCCAGCCCCCGTAAATCAACGCAGAAAGGAGCTTGACCTATGGCAAGAAATGATGGAATTGATCGCACCGTAGCCCGCAATCAGGATGTTGAAACTGCCGATGACTTGGCAAAGGTGCAGGAACACAACGAACGTGAAAAAGACAGCTACAGCAATGAGGACATCGAACCGGAGCGCAGTTCCCTGAACGTCCACTTCAAGGCTCCTACCGCCGGATATGCAGAAATGTTTGAACAGATGGAACAGGACAAGGTGATCTCCACCAGAGGTCTCAAAGCCGATGCCGTGAAATATGGCGAGCTGGTATTCGATGTGAACTCCGCTTACTTCTACAACCACGGCGGCTATGAATTTGCCAAGCAGTTCTATGCCGATGCCTATAAAGCCGCCGTGGAGATTGTGGGCGGCGAGCAGTATATCCTGTCTGCCGTCATGCACGCCGACGAGCGCAATCGGGCAATGTCCGAAGCTCTGGGCGAGGATGTGTACCACTACCACCTCCATGTGGTCTATATCCCGGTGGTGAAAAAACAGATTCTCTGGTCGAAGCGTTGCAAGGACGAAGCCCTCCGTGGGACAGTTAAAGAAACGATTATGCAGGTCAGCCGAAGTAAAAAATGGACTTCTCAGATTGCGTTGGACGAAGCCGGGAATCCGCTGCTGACCTCCAAAGGAAAGAAAGTCCTTCGTCCATCTTACAGCATTTTGCAGGATAATTTCTGGGAGGCTATGCGCTCTGCCGGTTATACCGATGTGGAGCGTGGAGAGCGTGGCAGCACCGAGGAACATCTGACCGTGACCCAGTTCAAGGTGGCGCAGGAAACTCAGCGTTTGGAGGCTGTGACCGCACAGGTGGCACAATCGGAACAGACATTGGCAACCACTACCGCTGCCGCAGAAAAGAAAGAGAAAGAGCTAAAATCACTCCAAAAGCAGACAAAGGAAGTTCAGCGGCTCAACCTGACAGTGCAGGACATTGAGGACATGGGCAAGGTCAACAAATTCACCGGCAATGTCACCCTGACACCCAAAGAATGCGATTTACTCAAAGGCTATGCGGAGAACAGCTTTCTTTACCGGGCGGAAAATGTCAAGCTGAAAGACCAGTTGGAAACCGCAAAGCGGAGTGCTTCTAAATGGAAAAAGAAATATGATGACTTGTTTGCAGAAGTCAAGTCTTATCTGGATGCTATCAAGCTCGCACCTGAAAGGGTACGGGCTTTTCTTAACGCCGTTTTGACCAGAACCAAAGAAACAATCGAACACAAACAGCCTGTTCGCCGCCGTGGACAGGATATGGAACTTTAACAGGAGGATGACGATGATAAATTTTGTAACAAAACTGAATAACATGATGCTGGATGGTATGCCGTATCTGGAAATGATGGAAGCCTGTTCCGGGATTGATTTGGAATCCTGCTTCGACCCTATCTTCGAGCCGCCCATTGATTTTGTGGAAGAATGCCGGAAACGTCAGGAAGCGGCGCAGTCGCCATATCATTGTACCGTGGAACGCAGGATTGGAAATACGTGGTACACCATCGAAACTGTATGTGACGGAAATGAGCCGCTTACCGACAAGGTAAAACGGCTCATTTTTGCAGATAAGGGGGTGGCTTGTTAATGACACCGACACAAAATTATGATATTATATCACCATGCACACCGATTCTGTCAGCTGACCCAAACGCAAAGGAGGACGTTATGGATCAGCAGAAAATTACCATCATCTATTGCCGCTTATCCGTGGAGGATATTAAGGAAAATTCCAAGGGCGGCAAGGCTGATGAATCAAATTCAATACAGAATCAGAGAGAGTTTTTAACCAGATACGCAAAAGAACATGGGTACACCAACCTGAAAATTCTGGTGGATGACGGCTATACCGGGACGAACTTCAATCGTCCCGGCGTACAGGAGGGCTTCGAACTTGTAAAGCAGGGACTTGTCGGCTGCTGGCTGGTCAAAGACCTGAGCCGCTTCGGGCGTGATTACCTGACTGTCGGACAGTACACAGACATTATCTTCCCCAGCTATGATGTGCGATTTATCGCCGTCAATGACGGGGTGGACAGTGAACGGGGCGACAGCGAGGGTATGGCTGCAATCCGAAATCTGTTCAATGAATGGTATCCCCGTGATACCAGCAAGAAAGTCCGTGTCAGTCTCCACCAAAGAGGAACCAGCGGCAAGCACATGGGCAAGCCACCCTACGGCTACCGTTGTGACCCGGCGGATAAGGATCATTGGATTTTGGACGAAGATGCGGCTCCAATCGTCAAATATATCTTTGACCTGACCGTTTCGGGAAAAGGGCCGGATGCCATAGCCAGAATTTTGGAAGATCAAAAAGTCCTGACGACCAAAGCCCTGTATGCTCAGCGCAAAGGAAAACCGATGCCGGAGAGACCGTATCATTGGGCTGGACAATCCGTTGCAGGTATTCTGGAACGGATGGAGTACACAGGCTGTACCTGCAACTTCAAGACCTATTCCAAATCCTACAAGCTGAAACAGCGGATTCCCAATTCCCCGGAGGATATGTTCATCCTGCCGGATACGCAGGATGCCATCGTATCACAGGCACAGTGGGACAGGGTGCAGGAGCTTCGCAAAAACAAACGCCGCCCCGCAAAAGCGGAACGGCAGGGCTTCTTCTCCGTGCTTCTGTTCTGCCCTGACTGCGGAAACAAGCTGCACTTTGCCACCTGCAAGAGCTTTGAGGGCAAGCAAGACCATTATGTTTGTTCCAGCTACAAAAGCGGTCGGGGAATATGCAGCGCACACTATATCCGTGAGGATGTGCTTCGTGAGATGGTTCTGGAACGAATCCGGGCTGTCAACGAGTATATCCGAAATGATGTGGAGGGCTTTCAGGAGGAATGGCTGCATTGCCGCCGTGCCGATCAGGAGCAGAGTATCCGAGATGATAAAAAGCGGGTGGAACAGGCAAAGAAACGCCTTGCCGACTTGGACATCATCATTTCCCGGCTCTATGAGGATTTCGTTCTCGGAAATCTCAATCAGGAGCGGTACAGGAAAATGTCCGCTGACTATGAAGCGGAGCAGGAACGGTTAAAGCTCGAAATTGAAGTGACCGAAGAATGGGTGGAACAGCAGAATGAAATGAATGATGGTCTGGATGCCTTTATTGCCCTGACGAAAAAATACGTGGATGTGACCGAACTGACACCAACGATTGTGAATGAATATATCAAGAAAATCGAGGTGTTTGCTCCGGACAAGTCCAGCGGCAAGCGGCGGCAGAAAATCAAGATTTACTTCAACTTCGTTGATGAGGTTGACATTCCTGTTTTCAGCGAACCCAGTATTGCAGAATCAACCTACGGACGCAGAAAAACGGCGTGACCTTTCGGTCACACCGTCTTCTGGCCCTGTTCGTAGCCAAATAGTTACTTGTCACTATTAAGCCTTGTCACAACAGGCTTTTTCGGTGTTTTGCAGTTCCTCTGCATAGTAGTGGTCAAACGGTGGTCAAAATGGAGATAATCTAAAATGATTTCAGAGAGCTCATCACTAAGTCTATGCCCAAAGGGGGCGGTAACGCTGCGATTCTGCCATGACACACATACTGGGCAGAAACCGATCAAACGCGGCACGGCTTTCCCCAAAAGAGAAAATCTCACGCAGGGTGCCATTTAGAGAAAGTTCGACTTCACGCATGGATCAGCTCTCTTTTTTGATTTTATTGAGTGCCGCATTCAACTGTTGCACATCTGCGGGGGTGATGGACTTTGCAACCTGCTTCAGAATGGAGCGCAAAGATGTGCGCGCTATCTGACTTTCCATCTCTGGCGGCATTTTTACATTTTTTGCAACATCCCCATAGGCGTTGGATGCCTTAACCATAAGGGAAGAAAGAAGTTTGTTGGCAGCAGGAGATTTCTGCAGAGTCTCCATTGAGTCCATAATGGAGTAATAGCCCTCTTTCATAAGCTCTTCCGGCTTATCGAACCAGTTTTCGACTTGCCCCTCGGCGCGGTAGGTCGGGTCGGGCTTGTCTGCCTTCGTGATCGTCATGCAGTCGGTGCAGCCGCCCGCCACGACCTTGATTTCGTGCGTGCCGGAGATGGGCACCGTAAACTTGAAAATCTTGTCGCCGTCCTGCGTGGCAAACTCTTTGCCGTCCACAAACAGCGTGACGCGGGGCTGGTTGGAGTAGACCTTGATTTCGGTCTGGCTCTCGGTGCGGTGAGCGTAGCGGCGTCCGCAGAGATGCACAAACGGGTCGCTGCTCAAATATGCCTTATAAATAAAGTAAGCGTCCTTCTTCGTCTTGCGGTCGAAGGTCACAAGACCCTTCTGGTTTTGACCGGGCTTGCCGCCCTCACCGCGACCGTCCGCGCCGAAGTCGAACCCATTCCAGACGTGCATTGCCCAGATGTAAGGGCGCTCCGACCACATTTTGAGCATATGCTCGTGGTAGACGGCTTGGTAGCTTTCCGACCAGTCGCCGCGCTCCGGGCGGGCGCTCTGGTAGGCGGGGTTTGCGTCCGCGCCGAACTCCGACAGACCGATGACGCGGTCGGGGTGGTTTTTGTGGAACGTGTCAAAAAATTCATCGTTCTGCTGCAATTCACCCAAGTACCAGCCGTAGTAGAGATTATAACTGCAAATATCGGGCAGCTGCACAAACGGGTCGTTGGGATCCAACATAAAAGCGTGCGCCATTGTGGTGGGGCGGGTGGCGTCCAGGCGATGGCAGAGGTCGTTCAAAAGGCGATGGTTCGCCGTCAGGTCTTCTGTCACGCCGGTAGTGACGGTAATCTCATTGGATAAGCCCCAGCAGATAATGGACGGATGGTTGTAGTTTTGCAGCACCAGTTCTTCCATTTGGCTCAGCGTGTTGGCAGTGGCTTCGGGCATATGCTCGGTGATGTAGGGAATCTCTGCCCACGCGACAAGACCGTACTTATCGCATAGATCGTAGAAATACTGCGCGTGCTGGTAGTGGGCAAGGCGCACGGTGTTGGCGCCCATATCCCGCAAAATCTGCATATCTTCCTCATGCTCAGCGGCGGTCAGCGCATTGCCGAGTCCTGCGCGATCCTGATGCCGCGCCGCGCCCACAAGGCGGACATTTCTGCCGTTGAGCCAGAAGCCTGTATCCGGCTTGAACGCGATTTTTCGGCAGCCGAAGTGTACCGCCACGGCGTCACCGCCGGGCAGAGAAGCGGCGATGCTGTACAGATACGGGTCCGCCACGCCGTCCCACAGGTGGACGTTTTCCATGTGGAACACGGTCACAGCCTTGCCGCCCTGCACGGCGGCGGTCTGCTCCCCGACACCCTCGATGGCAAACAGCACCTCGGTGCCGTCGGGGGTGTTCTCGCAGGCGGCTTCCACCGTGACGGAGGCACTGTGCAGGTCGTCGGACATCTCCGGCGTCACGCGCAGGGCGGGCGCACCGTGGTTATCCAGCGCAAAGTGACTGTGCGGTACAATAAGGATATGTACATCGCGGTAGATGCCGCCATAGAAGGTAAAGTCCGCTTTCTGCGGGTACACCGTGCGGTTGGCGCTGTTGTCCACGGTCACAGTCAGCGTGTTCTGCGCAGCCAGCGCGGGGGTCAGATTGACGCGGAAGGTGGAATAGCCGCCCGCGTGGCGGGTCAGCTCTTGGTCGTTCAAGGTGACGACTGCCGTCATGGCGGCACCCTCAAATTCCAGCCAGACCTCCTCATCGTCGGCGTGTGCGGGGGCGGCGAATTCCTTGGTATAGGTGCAAATCCCGCGGAAGTAATCGTTGCCGCCGTCGGTGCCGTCGGCGGCGTTCCATGTGTGGGGCAGGGTCACAGCCACCGGTGCCGCGCCGGGTTTTGTGAACTGCCAATGGGAATTGAAATTCAATGTGCTGCGCATACAAAACTCCTTATTCAAAATCGCTCAATTTCCAGCTGTCGCGCCAGTGGATCTTCGGCTTGCCTTCCTCAAATGTGATGGGCAGCCAGACGTAATTGGCGCGGGAAGTATTGGCGCTGGTCAGCATCGGGCTTTGCATCATGGTTTGCATTTCTTCGGACGTTGCCTTGTAGTGTTCGGGGTCAAAGCGTTGTGCGGTGCAGCGCTCCAACAGATCCGCCAGTTTAGCATCCACGGGGTAGTCCGGCACCCAGCGGTCAGCCAGTGCGATGTAGAGGTCGCGCTTACCGGGAACTTTGAACACCTGCGAGATTTGGCTGTTGAAGGACGCATGGCTCGCGTCATCTGCGTGCGGGTCACCGATGCTCACAAACGGCCTGTCGGGCGCGTCGGACACGGCACTGTCGCTCTTGTTCGGCACATACCCGGTCATGCCGGAGGTCAGCATATACCACTTGCCGCCATGCTCAAAAACAGCCGGCGCTTCGCGGCTGAACGGCGCGTGCAGACCCTCGTACTGCCAGCAGATTTTTTCTTCCGCCTCCAAGAAGTCCCGCGTCAGGCGCATCGTCAGCTGACCGTTGTGGTTTGCGTCCATATAGAGGTACGCCGTATCGCCGCAAACGGCAATGTCAAAGTCACCGACCTCGCAGCCAAACGGGCGGTAGTGGGCTTTGACAATTTCATAGGGACCTAAGAATTTGTCGGCCTGCAAGACGGTAAAGCAGGCATTGTCACCGCAGTGCTTGATCCAACAGACATACTTGCCCGTGTACGCGCATTTGACAATGTGCGGGCGGTCAGCGCGGGACGTGGGATACAGCGGCGCATCCTTGTCGGTCAGGTCGGGCTGGATGAACAAGCCCAAATCTTCCCAGTTACACAAGTCGGTGGAACGGTAGGCACGCATTCCCCATGTCCAGACCGGGCATTTGCCGTCGGTGTGATCCTTGTTTTCGCCATACCAGTAGTAGACGCCGTCGTCGTAATACAGCGCACCGCCGTGGGCTTGGATGCGGCGACCGTTGGTGTCGCGCCAGACTTTGCCGGGGTAGATGGCGTCACGGGGTGGTTCCGGCACGACCTCAGCCCCGTCGGGGGTCAGCGGCGTGTCGGACATTTCCGGCTCGGCACTGTACAGTTCGAGCGCACACAGGGCTGCGTCCAGCGCGTCGGCAGCTTCGTCGGGGATAGCTCCGCCCGAAAATTGTATGATTTTACGAACGGAGAAGCCCAGCGTTGCGGGCTGGCTTTCTGCCATCGTGCGCATACCGGGCAGGAATTTGTCAAACACTGCGCGGCTTTCTTCATAGGTAAAAATCTCTTTCAATGAGCTATCAAGTGAAAGCGCAACCTTCTTCATGGTTCATCCCTCTTTCTTGATTTTATTCAATGCGGCGTTCAGCTGTTGGATCATCGCGGGCGGAACAGCCTTGCCGCCCTGCACGGCGGCGGTCTGTTCCCCGACACTCTCGATGGCAAACAGAACCTCGGTGCCATCGGGGGTGTTCTCGCAGGCGGCTTCCACCGTGACGGCGGCACTGTGCAGGTCGTCAGACACCTCCGGCGTCACGCGCAGGGCGGGTGCACCGTGGTTACCCAGCGCAAAGTGACTGTGCGGTGTTGCCTTAACAATTCAATGTATAGTGACCGCTGCCGACCGTATGCTGTGTGCCATCCGGCAGAATAATCCTGGCGGTGGTATTACAGGGAATGTCGGCGGTTAAGATGAATTGTCCGCCTTCACGTTTCCAAGACGCATATACGGTTCCATTCTCCGTTTCAAAGCTACGCTTGGCCCACGTCAAGCTTTTGTCCGGCTGAGGATGAATCATAAGCCGCCGATAGCCTGTATCCTCTTGGTCTATGCCGCCGATGGTGCGGAAAATCCAATCGTCTACCGTGCCGTAGGTATAATGATTGAAGCTCTCTTTTTTAGGCGTTCCATCGGGCTGATACATCTCCCAGCTTTCCCAAATTGTAGTGGCACCGCGCTTTACCTGCGCCAGCCACGACGGAGACTCTGTCTGGTACAAAAGCGTATAGGCGAGTTCGCGCTGCCCGCCGATGCAGAGCGCATCCAGCAAATAGGGCGTGGGCAAAAATCCTGTGTCAAGGCGGTCGCCGTTTGCGTGAATGATTTCTGCCAGCTTTGTACCGAATTTGTCCACCCATGCATCCGGCACAAGCCCAAAGACCAACATCAGCACATAGGCACCCTGCCGTTCATACCTTAAAACACCGTCTGCCGTAATAAGTGCTGCCCGGATCGCGTGTTTCATCTTGTCGGCTTCTTCCTGATACCGAACAGCATCCTCTTCGCGCCCTAAAACGGCGGCAGCCTGTGCCATTTTGTGGACGACCAGCCAGCCGAAAATCGGCGTTGTATAGGCAGAAGTTGTAGCCATTGTGGTGAATAACTGCTCTTGAGGTGCTCCGGCAAGGCTGGGCACCAGCCACTCACCAAACTGGAATCCGGTGTCCCACAGATGTTCTTCCACTTCATCGGGCAGGGTGCTGTTCGGTGCGTGAATACGGGCACGGCTGATAACATAGTCGCACCAGCCCTTCATGCTGTCATACTGCTTTTCAAGGATGCAGGTATTGCCGGTGACTTCGTACATGGCCATCGGCACCGTCACGGCAGCATCACCCCAACCGGCACTGCACACGGGACCGCCGCATCCGGTTTGCTCCCCCATCTGAATGCCGGCATAGTGGTAGATAGACACATCCGGAACCGTAAAGGGAATCGAGCCGTTTTCGCGCTGGTCCACACACAGGGATTGCAGCCACTGGGTCAGAAACGGCGTGACATCCTCATTCAGCAAGGCGGTTTTGGCATACAATGAGATATCGCCGGTCCATCCCGCCTTTTCGCGTTGGGGACAGTCGGTGGGAATGGACAGCATATTCGCACACTGGCTCCAGCGCGTGTTTTGGTATAAGCGGTTTAAATCTGCATTGGAACATTCAAAGGTTCCGGCATTTGTTTTTTCGGTAGAAAGAACGACAGCCACAAATTGTGCGGCAATCGGATTTTCCACCCCGCTGACACGCAGATAACGGAATCCGTGAAAAGTGAACCGCGCCTCAAATGTTTGCGGCGTACCATCGGAAATGAACACGTCTTTTTGCTCGGTTACGCCCATTGCACTGTCGATGTTGTTGAAATAGTTTCCCTTTGCGTCAACTGCTTCAAAATGTTCTAACGTCACTGCGGCACCCGTCGGCAAATCCACAGTCACACGGGCGCGACCTGCGACGACCTGTCCAAAATCTACGATTGTCTCGCCCTTGGGGCTGGTATAAACACCCTGTGCGGGCAATTCTTTTACGCAGATCACCGGGTCGTCAAACTGCGGGTATAAAACGGAATCGCTCTGCTTTGTATCTTTGACAGCGGGCAGCCAGTCAGCAGCAGTAAAACCGGGCATATCCCAGCCGGGCAAAGCCAGACGCGCGTCATAGAGTTCTCCATCAAAAATATCCGAGGCACGCACAGCGCTCTCGTGTGTCAGCACGCCTTCGTCGGAGCAAATACGGGTGTGTGTGCCATCGGCATTTTCAATTTCAAGTTGGAACAACACCGTATGGTCGGGCTGCAAGCCATCAATGGGCGGCTGCGTCTGCGGGCAGCAATACCAGCCGTCGCCGACTTCCATGCCCAGTACATTTTCGCCGATATGCAAAAGTGCCGTTAAATCGTAAGTCTGAAAGCACAACAACCCCTTGTAAGATGTGTGTTCCGGGGCAAACTCCCGCATATCGGGGCGTTTTCCGTTTACGGTCAGGCGGTAAACTCCAAGGCAGGTGGCATATAGCCGCGCACGGCGGGGTGCAGCGCTAAGAGTAAACGCGCGACGAAACAGCGTGGCCGGCGGCTGTGTGCCGAACCCTTTTTTGCGCTGCACATAGGCGCGGGGTGTGCGCATCCAATCGGCTTTCCATTCATTGGAAGACAGCGAGGTTTCAAAGCTGCTTTCGGCGGTGGTGTTTTCGCCATGATTATCCCATACAGTCACTGCCCAGCGGTAGAATGTTTGCGGCCGCAGAAGATCGGGACCGCAAACAAAAGCGTTGCATGCTGTTTCCACCCGCCCACTGTCGAAGCAAACCGTATCGTCTGCATAGATCCGTAAGCGATATGCGGCTTGCATTGTGTTCGGTTTTTCACTTTTCAGTTTCCAACCAAAATAGGGCTGCTCGGCAGAGTTGATGCCGAGAGGGTTCACACGATGATTCACGGAAAGGGCATAGAGATTCATAGGAGGCACCCATCTTTCTGTATTGTATACCCTACAGTATAAAGTGCTGCTTCCGCGCAGAAAACAAAATAAATGGCGTTTATGTATACTAATTCGACTTTCTTTGGTAAAAAAGCCAAACAAAATACGCAAACGCCATTTTTTTGGCAATACTGCATAATTCTAAGCGCTGAAGCGCTGCTTAAGCCGCAAGGCGGGAATTGTGCGATGCTGCCTTTATTCCCTGTTCGCTTTTACATCGAGGCGGAAAGGATGTGTGTCAATTTTTCCTCGTCCTGCGGAAACTGGCACACGATTTTTCCCTTTCTCAGCAGTTCCTCATTCCCGGCTAACGCGGCGAACAGATATTTGGACAGGGTGGATTTCAGATTCAGCTTGTCGCCTTCCCGGGTACAAAACAGTACCTCCCCACGGCATTGCTGTACCGCCTCCAGAAAAGCGGCAAAATCTGTATGGCTGGTCAAGGTCATGGTTTGTTTCCTCCGTTATTGCGGTACTCCGTGGGGCTGCATCCTATTACCTTGCGGAATACGGCGGTAAAATAGCTGCGGGAACTATAATGCAGTTCCTCACTGATTTGTTGCAGCGTTTTGTCTGTTCCTGTTAATTGAACACAGGCGTATTGTATTTTGGCGTGATTGATGTAATCTGTCATCCGCTGTCCTGTCTCGCGGTAAAATTTCTTTGTCAGATAGTAGGAAGTGTAACCCACCGCAGCGGCTATGTCATCCAGCAAAATGTTATCGGTCAGATGGCTATGCACATAGGCACAAATCTCCTGAACAGCATCGGATAGAGCCGGATTCATGCGGCAGTCGTGGACGCGGTGAACGAAGTCCGATACCATTGCGCTGTTGACTTCAATCAGCCCTACGTCGGTACATTGTTCAATAGCACGGATGTACTGCACCTCCAGTTGTTTCGCAATGCGGGGGGAAAGCCCGCCCTCCATGGCAGCACGGGCACAAAGCGCCGTGAAAATAATCGCGGTATCTTTGCTTTCCCTCAGGGGATTGCCCAAATTATAGGAATCTTTATCAGCAAAACGTCCCATACCTTTACTATTATCCGGATAGTAAATGTCTCCCTCGCGGATTCGCTGCATGATTTGTGCTTCCACCACGCGGGCACGGTCCGGATCCCAAGGGGAGGGGGATTCTTCCTTATCGGGAATTATGTTGCTTCGATTTTGCAGACGGATGCTCCCTACATCCAGAGTTTCCTCATAGAGAACCCAATGCAGCATTTTGATATATTGATGAAGCGTAGATAAAGGCAAAATCGGAACCTGTTCCAATTTTTCCATAATGGTTGCGGTCAAGGACACCGACAGATTCATACCGCGCAAGCAATTTTGAAGAGTCTGCAAAGAAGCTGCGGCATCAAACACGGGTCCCAATATTACCAGATAGCTGGCATCATCGCCGTGCCATACGCACTCAGCGACCCAAAGCATACCGATAGGGTCGCTCATCAAAATGGGAGCATGGCTTTCGGGACCATGAGCAATAGCATAATCGAGGCACTGCCCTAAATCCAGAAATAAACGGAACTCCTTCTCAGCCGGGCAGGTGCAGGTGTACAGCTGTTTTTTCATCCCAAAGCACCATAAGCTCAGTCCGCAAGCGCTGTTCGCCATGTGGGCAAACAAATTGAGCCGTTCTTCGGCGATAGTTAAGACATTGTCCACTGCGCGACCTCCTTTTGCATTTCTACTACTGGTATTATAGCAGAACGCAGCCGCATTAGAAATAGCTATTTAGCGTTTGCAGAAGATAATTGGCGTTTTCCGGCAAACGAAGCCAAATATATTTTTCTTGAGCCAATTTTTGTCTGTTAAGATGACGAATCCTCTGATACAATAAGACCACAATCGATTGACACGGTAAGCCTCTATCACACAAGTTGAAGGAGAAATCATTATGACAAAAGAAGAAAAGCTGGCGCGCAAGCAGCAGCGCAAGGCCGAAAAAGTCGGTTTGGGCAAGCTGCTTTTGTGGAACTCCAGTTCCTGTTCCGTAGCATTGTCCACACTGATGCTTGGCTATGTCACGTTCTATTGTACCGATGTACTGCAGCTTGCCCCTGCTCTGGTGGGCACACTGTTCATGGTCAGCAAAATTTTTGACAGCTTTACCGATATCGTTGCGGGCTTTATTGTCGACCGCACGCAAACCCGCTGGGGTAAGGGTCGCCCGTATGAGATTTTTATGTTGTTCCTGTGGCTGTCCACATGGCTGCTGTTCAGCTGCCCGACGAGCTTTGCTACCGCGGCCAAGTGCGTCTGGATCTTCTGTATGTACACCTTTATGAACTCCATCTGCGTTACGTTCCTGAATGCCAACAATGTTGTGTACATGGTTCGCGCCTTCGAAAACAAGGAACAGCAGTCTAAAATCGTTGGTTACGGCAGTATTTTTACGATGGCCGGTGCCATGGTATTTAATGTCCTGTTCCCCACGGCAATGGCAAAGGTCGGAACCGATGCCGTCGGCTGGAGCCGTCTGGTCGGTATGATCGCTATCCCGTTGACCGTAATCGGTATGCTGCGCATCCTTACCATTCCTGAAAAATTCACCCCCGTCTCTGAGAAAAATGGCGAACAGACACATCTTAAAGACCTGCTGCCTCTGCTGAAGGAAAGCCGCCCGGTTCTTATTATCTGCCTGGTTCGTTTTGTACAGAACATTGCCACGGGCTTGGGTGTCGGCACTTACTACTGGCAGTACATCATCGGAAACCTTGGCATGATGGGCGTTGCCTCGGTGACCACGATTCTGGTATTGCCGCTGGCTTTTGCCCTGCCCGGACTGCGCAAAAAATTTGGTATGGCCGGTATGTCTGTCATCGGTATTTTGGTAGGCTGCATCGGCTACCTTGCAACGTTCTTTGCAGGCGGCAACATGGTATTCTTTATTGTGGCGGCTCTGCTCGTTTCTGCCGGTGCCGTGCCGCTGAATATGATGTTCAATATGTTTATTGCCGATGTAGCTGACTACAATGAATGGAAAGGCCTTAAGCGTATGGAAGGCACGATGGGCAGCCTGACCGGTCTTTCCGGCAAGATTGGCAGTGCATTTGGCGGCTTCCTGATGGGCGTTTTGATGAGCGCTTCCGGCTATGTCGGTGGTGCGGATGTGCAGGTCGATTCTGCCATTATGATGATTCGTGTACTTGCATCCGTTGCTCCGCTGGCTCTCATGCTTGTTGTTGCTGCGATTCTGCGCTTCTACACCGTAGATAAGCAGATGCCCCAAATCAAACAGGATCTTGAGGCTCGTGCCGCTGCGACCACGGAAGCAGCCGCCGAATAAAATACTGTTTTTGCGGGCAGGGAATCTTCTCTGCCCGCTTTTTAGAAGGGAATATGAGTAATGTACGATGCATTTTATCCCGGTCAAGTGTGGCTGGATACAAACGGGAACCGCATTCAAGCACATGGCGGCTCACTGATTTATCTTGATGGTGTGTACTACTGGTACGGCGAAAACAAGGAAAAAACGGACAAGGCTGCGGGCATCTGGCACTGGGGCGTTCGTTATTACGCATCTACAGATTTGTATAACTGGGAGGATCGAGGTCTGCTCATCCCGCCCGTGACGGATGACCCGAACAGCTCGCTGCACCCCACTTCTATGATGGATCGTCCGCACATCATTTATAATGCACGGACCAAAAAATATGTCTGTTGGCTGAAAATTATGGAGAAAGACCAGACGCAGACCGAAACAGTGCTTACGGCAGACTCCTTCTTTGGTCCGTATACCATAGTGAGGGAAAAACTGCGCCCACTTGGTATGAGTGCGGGTGACTTTGACTTGGCTGTAGCACCGGACGGAAAAGCGTATTATTTCTTTGAACGCGTACATTCTGAGACGATCATCGCCGATTTGACGGAGGATTACACCGATGTGACCGGCTATTACTCCACGCATTTTCCCCACAAAGGACCGCCCCATGTGCGGGAGGCTACGGCTCATTTTATACGGCATGGAAAACACTATTTGTTGACTTCCGGCACAACCGGGTATTTCCCGAATCCGTCAGAGGCAGCCATGGCTGATACATGGCACGGTCCTTATACGGTACAGGGTGACCCGCATATTGGTGACAAGACAAAAACGAGCTTTCACAGCCAGATCTCGTCGGTATTCAAGGTCCCGAACAAAAAGGACTTGTACATTGCCTGTGCCGACCGCTGGATGCCGAATGCACCGGATTACGACTACACGCATTATGGTCCGCTTTACGACAGACTCTTTGATCCGGACGTGGAGAAAACGCCTGCGGATTGGGCGCTGCTTGCCAATTTGCCGCAAGAGGATACGCGCAATGCCGACTACGTTTGGCTTCCCATCCTTTTTGACGGCGATAATGTGAAGATTGAATGGCGGGACAGCTGGAAACTGGAAGATTACGAGTAAAGGAAATACGATGATGCAGAAATACCAAGATAGCAGTCTTTCCCCGGAAGAACGTGCAAGTGACCTGCTGGCACGGATGAATTTGGATGAAAAATTTGGTCAGATTCAATGCTACAATGCCATTGATTCTTTCCTTGGCAAATCGGTGGAGAAGCAGAACCCCTACGGTGTCGGTCAGGTTTGCATTTTGATTGCGACTATGCTGGACGATGTGGGCAGCGTAGCGGGACTTATTACAAGGCTGCAGAAACAAATCATGGAGTCCGGCAAACATCATATCCCCGCAATTTTCCATATCGAGACATTAACGGGTGTGATGGTGACAGCGGCGACTTCTTTTCCCTGCGGGCTGGGGCAGGCTTCCACATGGGACCCGGAGCAGCAGCAGAAAATGGCAGCCTGCATTGCCCGACAGGGACGCGCTATGGGAATCAGTCATGCGCTGGCTCCTGTGTTCGATATCTGCCGTGACCCGCGCTTTGGTCGTATGGGAGAAACCTACGGTGAGGATCCGACCCTTGCCGCTGCGATGGGGACAGCCTATGTGAAAGGCTTACAGGATAAACATCGTATGAGTGCCTGCAGCAAACATTTTCTTGGGTTTATGGCAGGACAGGGTGGAATCCATACGGCACAGGCAGTCGTTTCCCCGCGTGAACTGCGTGAAGTTTATGCCAAGCCGTTTCAGGCAGCCATTACAGATGGAAAACTTGACAGCGTAATGAACTCCTATGCTGCCATTGATGGGCAGGTCCCGGCAGGCAGTAAGGCAATTCTGCGTGATCTGCTGCGCGGTGAGATGGGCTTTAACGGTGTAACTGTGTCGGATTACAGTGCTGTGGAACAGCTGGAATCGATTTATCATCTGGCTGAGAGTCCTGCCGATGCAGGTCGCCTTGCGCTGGAAGCGGGTATGGATCAAGAGCTTCCGACCATTGCGGCTTATAACGATGAACTGAAAGAAAACATTCGCAGCGGTGTTGTGCAGGAATCGCTGCTGGACGAAGCGGTGCTGCGTATTCTGACGATGAAATTCCGTTTGGGTCTGTTTGAAAACCCCTTCCCCGCTGAAAATGTACAGGCGGAAATCACTCCCGCAGATACGGCGCTGAACCGCAAAATCGCGCAGGAGTCAATGATCCTGCTGAAAAACGACGGTGTCTTGCCACTGGCAAAGAGCGTAAAAAAGGTGGCTGTTATCGGCTGGCACGCTGACAGTGTCCGTGCCTTATTCGGCGGATATTCGGCACTGGCCATGAAAGAAAATACGCTGGGCGTTAAGATGAGCATGGCCGGCATCCAGGCCGATGCGGATTCTCCGGCTGCAGAAAATGCGGTGCAGAAGACATATCCGGGAAGCGAAGTCGTTATGGAAAACCCCGGTGTCGAGCCGCTGGCACGGCGCTGCTATCCCGATGCGTATAGTATGCTGGGGGCATTGCGCCTTGCTGCCCCGCATACAGAGTTTCTGTATGCACAGGGATACCCCTATGCCGGCAATGAGGAAAGCGGTCATGATGCGGCACTGCAGATCGCAAAAGATGCCGATTTGGTGATTTGCACTTTGGGCGGTCATTATGGCTGGAATGCGTCCTGCACAACGGGCGAGGGTATTGATGCCATGCACATTGGACTGCCGGTCTGTCAGGAACGCTTTCTAGAAAAACTGGAATCGCTGCACAAGCCGGTTGTCGGCGTTCACTTTGACGGTCACCCCATCAGCAGCGATACGGCAGACCGCGTATGCAACGCGATACTGGAGGCATGGGCTCCCGGTGCGCAGGGCGGTGAGGCCATTGCCGCGCTGCTGACCGGAACGGCGAATCCCTGCGGCAAGCTGCCCTGTACCGTGGCACGCCATGAGGGGCAGATTCCTGTGTACTACAACCACCCGACAAATACCTGTTACAGTATGACAGGAGGCACGCCGAAAAACGCCTATATCGATGGAGCGCACACGCCACGCTACTGCTTTGGTCATGGACTGAGTTATACAAAATACGAGTACGATACATTGCGGTTGGAAAAAGACGCTATTCAGGCCGACGGTGTACTGAAAGGGCGGCTGCATGTGCGCAACGCAGGAAATAAAGCCGGCACAGAAATCGTGCAGTTTTATGTGCATGATGTGGCGGCAAGCATGGTACGTCCCGTTAAAGAACTGGTGGGGTTTGCCAAAGTGAATCTGCAGCCGGGTGAAGAAAAAACGGTCTGCCTTTCCCTGCCAATGAGCCAACTGGCTTTTCTGGATGCCGATATGCGTTGGAAAGTCGAACACGGGAAAGTCGAGCTGATGGTCGGGGCATCCTCTGAGGATATTCGCGGGAAAGCGGAGTTCATGATTGTGGGAGATGCTTATCCCGATGGCAAAAATCGCAGCTTTGTAGCTGACACAAAAATCATGTAAAGGTAAATTGACAATGCAAAGATTGGATTTTAACACCGGCTGGCATTTCAGCTGCCCCGATGGCCGCGATTTTGATGTGACCCTGCCGCATGACGCCATGCTCAACACCACGCGCAATACCGAGCCGGGGTTTACATGGTTTCTGCTGGCAGGCTGGCGCGGCAACGATTATACCTATACAAAGAATCTGCACATCACGTCGGAACTTATAAATAAGCACCTTGTACTGGAATTTGAGGGTGTATACTGCATGACGACGGTGACAGTGAATGACCGCCCCGCCGCCGAAAAAGCTTACGGGTACACGCCATTTACGGTGGAACTGGATGGACTTCTGCGCGAAGGCGACAATACAATTGAAGTCACCGCCCATGTGCCGCAGGATGGTCATAATCGTTGGTACACGGGCGGCGGTATTTACCGCCCGGTGCATCTGCTGGTGGGTGAGGACGCCTATATGCAACGATATGGCGTGCGTGTCACAACGTTGTCTGTCGCACCCGCTTGCGTGCGGGTCGAGGTAATGACCCACGGCGGTGACTGTGCCGAGGTGCGAATCGCCGAGAAAAACGGGAAGGAAGTAGTTTGCGCCAAAGCGGTTGTTGCAGACGGACATGCTGTGGTCGAACTGGAAATTCCGGACGCAAAGCTCTGGAACGCCGAACATCCGAATCTGTATCTTGCCGAAGTCACCCTGTACAGCGGCGGAAAAGCAGTTGACACGGTCACGGAATCGTTTGGTCTGCGTGTAATTGAAATTGACCCCGCACGTGGATTGCTTATCAATGGGGAACCGACATTTTTGCGCGGTGGCTGCATCCATAATGATATGGGCGTTATCGGCGTTATCAACAATGATGCCACCGAACTGCACCGCGCCCGCAATATCAAAAAGGCCGGGTTCAACGCAATCCGCAGCGCCCACCACCCGATGAGCCGCAGTCTGATGAAAGCTTGCGATGAAGTGGGTCTTTATGTGATGGATGAGGCGTTTGACTATTGGTATCGTATGAAGTCCCCCAATTCCCCTTATAACCGATATTTTATGCAGGACTTTAAGGTCGATACAGCCGCAATGGTGCAGGATGCCTACAATCATCCCAGTGTGGTGATTTACTCCATCGGCAACGAAATCCCGGAGGCCGGCGGTGTAAAGGGCGTGCGCGTCGGCAAGGAAATTGTAGATGCCATCCATGCGCTGGATACGACCCGCCCGACCACTTTATGCCCCAGCGTACATTGGCTGCGGGAATATCTGGACGGTACGCCGTATCTGACAACCGATGAGGACGAATGGATGCGCGATGACCCAGAACGGCAAAAGGCGGATTGGATGCACTATGCGTCCATCTTCCGCAGCGCAGTCAACAATCTGCCTGACAACGAGAAAGGGCAGGTTTACCCGGAAACCTACATCCGCATGGATGAAGATGCCACAAAAAACCTTTACCCTTATTTGGATATTGCCGGGTATAACTACTATGAGGATCGGTATGAGGTGTTGCACAAACTCCACCCGGAACGTGTACTGCTGGGTACCGAAACCCGCCATACCATGCTGCCGGATACGATGAAGTTTGCCAAGACACACCCCTACTTGATCGGCGATTTTGTCTGGACATTGCAATCTCACTTGGGTGAAATCAACTGCTGCGACCTGCACTATGAGGAAAACGAGGAACACAAAAGCTACCCGTGGGTCACAAACCACGGCGGCGTGCTGGATTTGACAGGGCAGGCAGAGCCGTCGCTGCATCGTTATGAGTTTATTTGGGGCGGCTTTTTAGACAAGCCTGTACACGCGCTGTACCTTGCCAGCCAGCCGCCTGTTCATAACGGAAAGCCCCCTATTGCCACAAGTTACCGCTGGACCGATACGGTAGACGGCTGGACTTATGAAGGATATGAGGGAAAACGGACTTTTGTAGATGCCTACACGGATGCCGACAGTGTGGAAATTTTTATCAACGGCAAGAGCGCGGGCAAGGCACAGGTGAAAGACTACTTTGCCAAGATTCCCTGCATTTATGAACCGGGTGAACTCGTGGGTGTTGGCTATGATGCGGACGGACAGGAAATCTACCGCACTTCGGTGCGCACAGCCGATGCCGAAACCGTGCTGACCGTCAAGACCGATAAGAACATTTTGCGCGCGGGCGGACAGGATTTCTGCTTTGCGGATGTTTATGTAACAGATAAAAACGGCACCGTCAAACTGCTGCCCGACTATGATGTGAAAATCGAGGTGGTCGGTGCGGCATCTTTGCAAGGCTACGGCAGCGCCGCCTATAAAAATGCTGAGCATTACGACCAACACCACCATAAGAGCTGGCAGGGTCATTTACAGGCTGTCCTGCGCAGCACGGAAAAGACCGGACCTGTGACTGTGACCTTTACTGCCGACGGCTGCGCTCCGGCAATCCTGCATTTGAGCGCTGAATAAGGAGAAAATCATGAAAAATCACGGAATGAACCCGTATCTCCCAAGCTGGGAGTATGTGCCGGACGGTGAACCGCATGTGTTTGGCAAACGTGTCTATATCTACGGCAGCCATGACCGCTTTGCCGGCTATGCTTTTTGCCAGAACGACTATGTATGCTGGTCAGCCCCGGTGGATGACTTGACTGATTGGCAGTACGAGGGCATCATCTACACCCGCGCCGAAGCTGCCCATAACGAGGATGGCCGCCAGTGCCTGTACGCCCCCGATGTGACCCGCGGTCCGGATGGACGCTACTATCTCTATTATGCGCTGAACGAAACCTCTGCCATCTCGGTGGCTGTCTGTGATACCCCCGCAGGGAAATATACCTATTACGGGGATGTTCATTACCCGGATGGCACGACTTTGGGCGCACGCCCCGGTGATGAGCAGCAATTTGACCCCGGTGTGCTGACCGAGGGGGAAACCACATGGCTATACAGCGGCTTCTGCCCGCCGATGATGCCGGGTCGCACAGGGGCGCTCTGTTATCGCCTTGCGTCCGATATGCTGACTGTTGAGCAAACATATCCGGCTGTTGTACCCGGTGCCCAGACTGCAAAAGGAACGGGCTTTGAGGGACACGCATTTTTCGAGGCAAGCAGCATCCGCAAAGTGGGGGATAAGTACTATTTTATCTACTCGTCCGAGTTGAGCCATGAACTGTGCTACGCTGTCAGTGACAGCCCCTGCCGCGGCTTTGTTTATGGCGGCACGCTGGTAGATAATGCCGATTTAGGCTTGTGTGATACGGCACGGTATTTTACGGGCAACAACCACGGCAGTATCGAGCAGATAAATGGGCGCTGGTATGTGTTCTACCATCGCCACACGAACAGCAGCCTGTTCTGCCGTCAAGGCATGGTGGAATCGATTGAAATTTTGCCGGACGGGCGTATCCCGCAGGTGGAAATCACAACAAGCGGACCGAACGGCGCTCCCTTGCCGGCTGTCGAATTGCGTGAACTGCCCGCCTATGCCGCCTGTAACCTGTATATGACGCAGCCGCCGCAGGTCAATGCCGAGGCCGGGCAGAATCCGTTCCCGTACATCACGCAGGACGGCGCGGATGTCATGCCGGAAAGTGAAAGTAAACCGGAAGCATATATCTGCAATTTAACTCCCGGTACGGTAGTTGGATTCAAATATCTGAATTTTCAGAATGTCACGAAAGTATCGGTCAAGACGCGTGGTATGTGCTATTATGGCGGCTTTGACGTACTCCTCACTGCGGATGGTGAGCCGATTGGCACGGTTTCAGCGGCAAGAGGGAACGAGTGGACATGGCAGACAACGGAACTGGCAATCCCTGATGGAATCAGTGCCATTTATTTCCGCATGAAGGGCTATGGAACACTGTCGTTGGCCGCCGCGAAGTTTCATTGAGAAAGGAACAAATCCATGCTGGAAGATTATCAAAATAAGGTCTGCGTTGTAACGGGTGCCGCCAGCGGCATCGGCAAAGCACTGTGTGAAAAACTAGTGGCACTGGGCGCACAGGTATACGCACTGGATCGCAATAAAGCAGATATAGAGGGCTTGACAGCCTTTGTTGAAACAGACTTGTCCGATAAAGGGAGCATTGATGCCGCCTTTTGCGCTTTGCCGCAGGTGATTGACCGATTCTTCGGTGTGGCGGGTCTGTCCGGGGCGCGGACAAGTTACTGGCTGACGTTCACAGTGAATTTTATAGCAAACAAGTACATGACCGATACATATTTGGAAAAACGCATTCCGTCCGGCGGCAGCATTGCCTATGTGACAAGCTGTGGTGGTCTGATGTGGGAAAAATGGCGCAAAGAGTATGTGAAAGTTATGGACTGCAAGACGTGGGATGAAATGGTTGCGTTTATGAAATCAGTTTCTCCTAAGGATGGCGTGGGTGTTATGGCCTACACCCTCTCCAAGCGTGCCATGAACTACTATACCTCGCTGAAAGCCGTGGAGCTTGGAAAGCGCGGAATCCGTGTGAATGCATTGCTGCCGGGTTCCACCGACACCGGCATGAAAAAAGAATTTGAGAAAATGGCTGGCGGGCAGGATAATCTTGTCAAAGAAAACGGCGGCGCAGGACGCCTTGCCACCCCACAGGAGATGGCCGATCCGCTGCTGTTCCTTAACAGTGGTATGGCCGCCTTTGTTTCCGGATTGTTGCTGATTGCAGATATGGGTCACAACTGTGAAAAGACGCTGGGATTCTGCAAAAATCAGTTGGATGTTCCCGCAGCACTGAAACTGTATAACACGAAGTTTTTTCAGAACAAGTTGAAAACAAATCAGTGATATTTGATGTGCGCGGTTTCTTTTATTATTTACATAACCGTGTGATTAACGCCAGTATGCGTATTATTTGATTTTTATTGAATTTACATCAAGATTTGCGGGGAAAGTGTACCCTTACGCCCGGATAGAACAGAGAAAATATAGAAAGAGCCCGGAGGACCTTACCAAATCGGTAAGGTTCTCCGGGCTCTTTTTTTCTCCCCTGGAAAGTGTATTCAAATGGGGTACACGAGGCAACAGGAAAAATCAAGAAAGGATGTGAGCATATGACAAATACCATATTTTACAACGGTTTGCAATGGGAAAATCAGCGAACAGCATTTAATTCTTTTCGCAAATCAGATGCCCACCGACCTATGGTTTTCTCCATAAGCTGATGGACATCTGTTGTTCTGGCTTATAATTCACTGATGGTTGCAGTAATGGGCTGCATGAGGATTCGCCTGACCGGGTTATATACTGCCAGCACCACAGCCGCCAGCACGACTACGACAATCACGGCAAGACACCCCCACGGCACCTGCCACGCTGCACCGAAATAATGGGTGATGAGCAGGATATACAGCTTCCGATTCAGCACAAGACCCAGCGCAATGCCCACCACAAGACCGGACACCGCATAGGTGCCAGCTTCGGCAGAGATCATGCGTTTCAGCTGTGCATCATCCATCCCGATGGCACGCAGGATGCCATACTGCTTCATTCGTGCCGACACGCTCATGGAAATGCTGTTGATGATGTTCAGAATGGTGATTCCTGCAATCACGATGAGAAACGCATAGACCACCAGATGAAACGCCCAGTAGGTGCTTTGTATCATCCGATTTCCTTCGATTCGGTTGGAAAAAACAACCTGCTTGTTTAACGTGTCGCTCAGCAGGGTGTGTATTTGTGCAATGGCTGCGTCTGCTGTGGTATCTTTTAGTTGAATATCGATCACCGCATAGCGGTTTTGCCCGGTCAGCTGATGGAAGGTTTCTTCGGTGCAGATAACAATCGGGGAATCGGTACTACTGAACGGGCTGTCGTTCAATACACCCACGACTGTGAGCTTTGCATCCTCCAGCTGAATGGTATCACCCACGGTTAGGGAGTTGCTTTTGTCGAATACCGTCAGCACAGGGTATGTGCCATCCTCCGGCTCCTGCGGAAGGGTTCCGCCAATCAGGTCTTTTTTCGCCCAGTCAAACTGTATACTATCGTATGAAATCAGGTCGATGGACCCCTGTTTTCCCTGATATTCCGCCGGGAGCGGGCAATACATCCGCCCGAATGCGTGTTTGACTTCCGGCAGAGCTTCCAGCTGCTCCACCAGCACCGGGTCAAGGACATTTTGCCCGGATGTTTCAGCCACCGATAAGTCCGGTGCGTAGGACTGCACCGGATTCAGCGCAAATCCAACCCAACGAAGCAAAACCGAAAAGCTCAAAAACAGGAGAATGCTTAACGCAAAGGAACCTGTCATCAGAAGCAAGTTCTTTTTGGACGAGGTTGCATGGCTCACGCCCAAAGAGAGCTCTGCACGACTTCCAAACAACCGAGCATGACACGGAGAATCCGCTGCATTTTCCACTACATTCCCAGTTGCTGCTGTGATCGGAGAAGCTTTTGCCGCCCGCCGTGCCGGAGAAGATGCCGCGAACCAAACCGTGATAAGTCCCAGCGCGGAACCACAGATAATACCGACCGGGCTGATGCCAAGCACTGGTAAAGAGCTGAACTCCTCGCCGATAAATCCACGCAGAAAGGAACACAATCCCCATGTGGAAACGATTCCCAGCACACATCCTGCTGGAACAGCAGTTTTACACCAGAAAAGAGCTTCCAGCCGGACAAGCATCCGAACCTGATTTTTTCCTGCCCCAAGACAACGCAGCATTCCATAATAGCTGGTACGCTGAGCTACATTGCTGTTGATGCTGCCTGTGATCATAAAAATTCCGGCAAGGACGACCATGCCAGCCAACACAGCCGCTACCGCATATAAGCCTACAATATAATCGTTGTTGCTGCTTGCGTTCAACGCCATCAGGTAAGTATTTTCGGAGATTTTTTCTTCTGAAATTCCGTACTTGTTTTCGATGTTCACAATGGACTGCCGCAAATTGGTACGTGGCTTGAACTGGATGAAATACTGTGTTTCAAAGGATTCTTCTACCTGTGCGGCAATCTGAGAAAATGTACTGCGGTTCATCACCAGCACAACAGCATCATACTGGTTCGTATCGGAGGTATCCTCATTGAAACCTGCGACAGTAAGCGAAATGGTCTGTCCATCCGGGAGCGTCAGCGGAATCGCTGTACCGACCGTAACATCCAGCCAATCCCGGATGTTTGCTGTCACGAGCACTTCGCCATCCGCCGGGGCAGTGCTACACTGCATTCCCGGAAAGATTTGAAGGATTGCATCATCTGCTCCTACCAGTGCGGCACGTTTATCTCCGGCAAAGTAGTTTTCCGTAAGGGAAGCGTTGATGTCGCTATACGCCGAAAGTGCAGCAACATTCTCCTGTGCGGCAAGCTCTGCGGCTGTTTCAGGGGAGATGTCCTTTACCATGATATGCCAGTTTCCGTTTTTGTTCAGCTGGTTTGAGGTTTCCATCCGAATCGCCATATCTGCCATACTGAACACCGCCGTGACCAGAAACACCGCAAGGACGATGCACAAAATCGTCATGCGGTTCTGCCGTCTGCGTACCTTGGCAGAAATCGGGATCAGGCTCAGATAGCTTTTCATTTCTGTGCTGCTCATTCCCGGCACCTCCCAAAATCGGTCAGGCAGCCGTCCGATACCTGCAGCACCCGGTCTGCCGTCTGCGCAATACTGCGGTTGTGGGTGATCATCAGGATAGTCTGCTCGTATTTCCGGGATGTTTCTTTTAGCAGGGCAATGACCTCGCTGGTGTTCTGGGTGTCCAGATTGCCGGTCGGCTCATCCGCCAAAATCAGTGAAGGGCGGGTCATCAGGGCGCGGCCAATGGCTACCCGTTGCTGCTGCCCACCGGAAAGCTGGCTTGGCAGATGCTTCCGACGATCTTTCAGATTCAGCACGGTCAGCAGTTCTTCCAGATATGCCCTGTCCGGCTTTTGGTAGTCCAGCAGCACCGGGAACAGGATGTTCTGTTCTACGGTCAGTTCCGGGATGAGGTTGAATGCCTGAAAGATAAAACCGATATTGCGGCGGCGGAAGATCGTCAGCTCCCGGTCTTTCATGGCAAAAACATCCTTGCCATCAATCAGCACCTTGCCGGAAGTCGGCGTATCCAGTCCGCCAATCAGGTTGAGCAGGGTGCTTTTGCCGGAGCCGGATTCGCCAACGACCGCCACATATTCGCCTTTCGGCACTGAAAAGTTAACATCTTTCAGCGCATGGACAGCAGTTTCTCCGCTGCCGTAGGTCTTGCAGAGATGGTTGACTTCTAATAGTTCCATAGTGTATCCCTCACTTTGCAGGTTCCTTCGATTCAGACGGATTATCTCTGTCTGTGCAGAAAAGGATAACACGTCAACCTTACTGCAAGCCTACACTCAGCCTACAATTTTGTAGGAATCGGAAAATTCAGAGTAAAGGTTGTGCCCTTTCCCAGCTCGCTGTCTACTTCAATGGTGCCGTGATGGGCTTCCACAACGGCTTTTGCCAGCGGCAGACCCAGCCCGATGCCCTGTGTATCCTGTGAAAAGCGGCTGCGATAAAACCGTTTGAAGATATGGTACAAATCTTCCGGGTGGATGCCGCTGCCGTTGTCGCGCACTTTGATCTGAACCATGGACGGCAGTGCATTCCACTCTACCTGAATCGTATCTCCGCTCTTTGTGTGGTCAAGGGCATTCTTTACAAGATTGTCCACAGCTTCCTGCATCCAGTCACGGTCGCACCAAAGTGTAACCGCCTCTGAGCCGGACAGAACAAGCTTTTTCTGTTCCTGCTCTGCACGATAGTTATACTGCCGCGCAATGTCCTGCACCATTTCAGCAACATTTTCGTTTTTCTTCTCCAAGACGACCGAACCGGCATCCAGCCGGGTGATTTTGAGCAGATTCTGCACCAGCGTTTCGATGCGGTCCAACTCCTGTTCGGACAGGTCTGCAAACTCTTTGACCTCCGACGGCGAAACAGCTTCGTCCTGAAGCAGACCGTTGTAGATATTCAACGCCGCCAGCGGTGTTTTGAGCTGGTGCGAAATATCTGCAATGGTATTTTTCAAAAAACGCTTCTCACGCTGCTCGTTGTCTGCGTGTGCGCTCAGAACTGCCGCCAATGCATTAACGGAGTGAAACAGACGGTAAAATTCTCCCTCCCGGTCGCAGTCCAGTCGTGCATCCGGGTTGCCATCCAGACAGCTTTGGATTTGCTGGACTGCCTGTTCCAGAAGCGCGCTCTGCCTTTGGAAATAGCGAAAAAGCACGCCCCAGAGACAGCCGCCCAGCAGAAGAAAAACCAACAGTAATGCGAAAGAGAATGCGTGCGTCGTATGCCATATGATACCCTGCGTGAGAACCAATGCCACCGCCCAGACCGCCAGCACGGCTTGGAACAAATTTCGGATCTCCCGGTTTGCGAATACTTTCATACGGCACCTTTACCCATTCCATTTATAGCCCATGCCGCGGACGGTCAGCAGCATCTGCGGTTTGCCGGGGTCGTCCTCAATCTTCATCCGCAGCCGCCGGATGTACACTGTTAAGGCACTGCTGTCAATGTAATCCCCATCGCAGTCCCACAGTGCATCCAGAATTTGTTCCTTGGATAGCACGGCATTCGGATGCTGCATAAAGAAGCAGAGCAGCTTGTACTCTGCGCCGGTCAGTTCCAGCAAGATTCCGTTTTTGTATGCCTGCCCCTGCAACAGCCGGACGGTGATGCTGCCCGATTCCAGTACGGGTTCTCCTGCGCTGGACGCATTTGCACGGCGAAGCAGTGCATTGACCCGCGACAACAGGACACCCAGCTTGAACGGCTTGGTCAGGTAATCATCCCCGCCCAGTTCCAGCCCCATGATGATATTCATTTCCTCATCCGAAGCAGTCAGGAACAGAATCGGCACGTTGGATGTGCGCCGCACCTTCTGGCAGAAATCGAAGCCAGAGCCATCCGGCAGGGAAACATCCAGCACCAGCAGGTCATATTTTCTGTCTGACCACAGCACCTCGGCTTCTGCCAGCGTCCGGGCTGTATCCAGTGCAAAGCTCTGTTTCTTGAATGCAAAGGTCAGCCCACTGATCAGGCTCAGATCATCTTCCAAAAGGAACAGTTTTCTCATGATTCCCTCTCTTTTCTGCGTTTTGTGTGTCCTACAGGTTCAAAAGCATTATAAGTTTTTTCTGCGAACATTACAATGTGCGAAACGGAAATCAGGCACATGGTATGCTGTTCACAGATGTCCAAAGGAGCGTGCGTTTGAACAAAAAGGAAAAGTCCACAAACACTTCCCCTTATCCCGATGAAGTCATTGACCGTCTGGCGCGGGCATTCTGCCCGGCCATCCTTGCCTGTTGGAACAGCGAGGAGGGCCAGCGGGAGTTTGCCGCGTGGCAGGCGGAACAGGCTCATCATGCAAACAACGAAAAACAGAAAGTTCCCACTGGGGCGTTTCTGCCCCGCGGGACGCAAAGCGCGGGGCACGGGCTGTTCGAATCCTCCCTTTTGCTGCCCCATAAAATCCATGCAAAACAAAAAGAGCAGCACCCCATAAGGTGCTGCTCTTGGTGCGACCGGGAGGATTCGAACCTCTGGCCTTCCGGGTCGGAGCCGAACGCTCTATCCAGCTGAGCTACGATCGCTTATATATGAAAAACGCCGTTACAGCGTATTTCAATCTTGTAAAGTAGTCAATTTCCAATAGTGGTCAATTCGTGGTCTGACTACCGTTGACCACCGCGTTTTTACAAACGCAAATCACGCTGTATCGCACAAAAACAAGCCAAAAACCTGCCCTGTCGCAGTTGTCGGAGGCCAGTGCTCTATCCAGCTGAGCTATGATCGCATATATTGAGAAAACGCCATGCCGACATGTTCCGGAGAGAGAAAAAACCAGCTCTTTGTACAGAAAACAAACCGTTGTTGACCGGGTACATTTTGTGTGTTAGACTGGCAGTAGAACGTACAAAAGCAGGTGCAAAGCCGCTGTAAAAAGCATTGCAGATGGAACGAAAGATTACGCTTTAATCATATTACCACATTGCGGCGGCGGATGCAAGTATCAAAATCGTTTTGCGGCAATGCGAAACGGATAAAAATTAACTCTGTACGTAAGGTGTGTCTGGAAAGTCGAGCATTCAGTCTGTTTCAGACATCCCTTAGGGGGTATCTGAAACAGTCGAAACTATCGTCTATTTCTACAAACGCAGCGGGATTATGCGTTAAAAAGCCTTGGAATCCACAAAGGATTCCTACGGCTCTTTGCCTTAAAATCCTGCTTGTGTTTGCGAAATATCCGTCATTTTCTTTGTTTTCAGATACACCTTAGGCAAAAATAAAAGGAGCAATATTATCATGATACCGGAACTGAACTGGTTAAGTGACCCGACTGTGTTTGCCGTGAACCGGCTGGATGCCCATTCGGACCATGTATGCTACCGTACTGTGCAGGAAGCCGCGCAGCGCCACAGCAGCCTGCGCCAGCCGCTGGACGGCATGTGGCGCTTTGTATGGAGCAGCTGCCCGGCCCAGCGCCCGGCGGATTTCTGGCGCGAAGGAGCGGATCTTTCGGGCTTTGGTACCATCCGTGTGCCGGGCCATATGGAGACCCAGGGCTATGGTCAGCTGCAATACACCAACACGCTGTACCCGTGGGATGGACGCAGTGCGCTGCGGCCGCCGCAGGTGGATCTGAACGATGATCCCGTTGGCAGCTATGTGCGGGAATTTGATCTGGATGCCGGGCTGCGCGGGCAGCGGGTATGCATCAGCTTCCAGGGTGTGGAACAGGCCATGTACCTGTGGTGCAATGGCAAGTTCGTGGGCTATGCAGAGGACAGCTTTACCCCCTCGGAATTTGACCTGACGCCGTACATCAAAGAAACCGGCAACCGCATCTGCGTGGAAGTGTACAAGCGCAGCAGTGCAGCATGGATCGAGGACCAGGACTTTTTCCGCTTCTCCGGCATGTTCCGCCCGGTATACCTGTACGCCAAACCGGCGGTGCATCTGGCGGACATCTGGCTGAAAGCGGGCCTGAGCGAGGATAACACCACTGGTCTGCTGACCCCGGAGCTGAAGCTGGATGGAGAGACCGAAGGAGTCAGTGTGACTTTGCGCCTGACCGACCCGGAGGGCTATGCCCTGTATGAAGGCCCTGTGACGGGGAACACGATTGAGTTGGAGGGGATTCAGCCGTGGAGCCACAAGACCCCGGTGCTGTACCATGCAGAGCTGACGCTGAAAGATGCACAGGGCACCGTGCAGGAAGTGGTGCCCTATGACATCGGTTTCCGCCGCTTTGAGATGAAGGACGGCATCATGTGCCTGAATGGGGAGCGTGTGGTGTTCAACGGTGTAAACCGCCACGAATGGAACCCCGAAAAGGGCCGCGCTATTGATGCGGATGATATGAACGCCGCCATGGCCGTGCTGAAAGCCAACAACATTAACGCCGTGCGCACCTGCCATTACCCGGACCAAAGCCTGTGGTATGATCTGTGCGACAAAAACGGCATTTACATGATCGATGAAACCAACCTGGAAAGCCACGGTAGCTGGCAGAAGCTGGGCGTGATCGAACCCAGCTGGAATGTGCCGGGCAGCCTGCCGGAATGGAAAGACTGTGTGGTGGACCGTGCCCGCAGCATGCTGGAGCGCGACAAAAACCACGCCGCGGTGCTGATCTGGTCCTGCGGCAACGAAAGCTATGCGGGCGAGGATATTCTGGCCATGACGCAGTTTTTCCACGCCAAGGACCCCAGCCGTCTGGTGCATTATGAAGGTGTGGTGCATAACCGCGCGTTTGCGGCCATTACCGATATGGAAAGCCGAATGTACGCCAAGCCGTGGGAAATCCGGGAATATCTGGAATCCAAGCCGGAAAAGCCGTTCATCCTGTGCGAATACATGCACGATATGGGCAACTCTCTGGGCGGAATGGAAAGCTATGTGAAGCTGGCGGAAGAATACCCGCAGTACCAGGGTGGCTTTATCTGGGACTACATGGACCAGGCCATCTGGCATACGGACGTCATGGGCCGCAAGGTACTGGGTTATGGCGGCGATTTTGGCGAGCGGACAACGGATTATAACTTCAGCGGCAACGGCATTGTATACGCCGATGGCGCAGAGAAGCCCGCCATGCAGGATGTACGCTACTGGTACGCCAGCCCGGCGGACCGTGCGGCGCAGGATGCCGTCAACGATGCTGCGGCAGCACAGGCAGACCGTACGCTGGCCGAAGCCTGGCAGAGCCGCCGCACCTACCCCCTGGTGGTGACCCAGGGCGACGGCAACCTGGGCGTAAAGGGCAAAAACTTTGAGATGCTTTTCTCCATTGCGGGGGCTGGCCCGGCATCGCTGAAGGTGAACGGCACCGAATGGCTGTGGCGCGCACCGCGCCCGGCGTTCTGGCGGGCCTCCACCGACAATGACCGCGGATGCGGCTTCCCGCTGCGCGCGGCGGCCTGGATGGCGGCGGATGTGTTTGTAACATATAACGGCATGAAGGTGCTGGAAGCAGCTCCCGACTGCGTAAAGGTGCAGTTCCAGTTTGGCATCCCCACTGTGCCGGGGGCCAGCGCAGAGCTGGTCTACACTGTGGAAGCACAGGGCGCATTGCGGGTGGATGCCGTTTACCACGGCGTAGCCGGTGCGCCGGAGCTGCCCTGTTTTGGTGTGAAATTTGAAACCTTTGGCCCGGTGACCCGCACGGTGTGGACCGGGCTTTCCGGCGAAACCTACCCGGACCGCTATAAGGGCGGTGTGTTCGGCTGCCATGAGGAAACCCCGCATGTGGAGCCACATCTGGTTCCGCAGGACTGCGGCATGCACATGCAGACGCGGCAGGCCATGCTGGAACAGCGGGATGCCTGCGGCCACACGACTGCCGCGCTGACCTTGCAGCAGGTGGATGCACCATTTGCGTTCAGCGCGCTGCCCAACACGGCGCAGGAGATCGAGGCGGCGCAGCACATTACGGAGCTGCCCGCGACCGGCCGCACCAGTGTGATGGTGCTGGGCGCAGTGCGTGGCGTTGGCGGCATTGACAGCTGGGGCACCGATGTGGAAGAGCCTTACCATGTTTCTGGCGAGGAAGACCACAGTGTAAGTTTCCGCATTGTGCTGTAAATGTGGAAGTTAGAGATTAGAAGAAACGGACAGCCGGGGCGATTGGCCCCGGCTGTTTTTTGGTGGGATGGACAGGCAGAAAAAAGTGTTTGCAAGGCGGGGGAGTTTAATCCCCAAAGTGTTGTTGGGGTTATAGGTTGGCGGGCGCACAATGTGCCCCTCCCTATGAGAGAATAGGGCACACGAAGCGGGGGGATACATTGCGCGGCGTTTGGCACCCAGCAGAGCAGGGGGAGAAAATGAAAGGATTGTAAATTGTGCGCCAAAACAGCACAAAGCGGAAAAAAGCGTGGACAGGCACCGGCTGTTTGTGGTATACTTAAAAAATACAAAATAGTTACAAAGTGGGCTGGTGCGCGGCATGTGCCGGCCTATGTGGAGGTGTATGGTTACGGAAGCCATTCGGAGCCGTATGGTGTGGGTCATCACGGGGGTACTGGCGCTGCTGGTGCTGCTGGCGCTGCCTGCAAAAGCGGAAAGTGCGGACTATGAAACAACGCTGGACCGCTTGGGCCGCCTGCAAGCGCTGGCGGAACAGTATATTGAAGAAAAGAACAGCGGCGATGACCCCATTGACCTGACTTTGAGCTTTACCCGTGTGGGGGATTATAACACGGACATCTGGCAGCTGACGGCGGGCACCCGCGATGGCGAATTTGAAAAGTACGCCACCGATGCAGACCCGGACCTGTGGGATTTGCAGGGGATGAACACCGTGGAACTGCCCAACGGGCAGGGCATTGATTTCGGCCACCTGCTGGCGGCCATGAACCTGGTATACCGCGGCATGCCCATTGCCGGCAGCTGGGGCGGCGACTGCATGCAGCTGGCGCAGGTGTATGCCGGGCAGGCCAGCGATGCAGACGGCTATGCCAGCCTGATGCAGCAGACCTTTGCCATTGAGGATGACGGCAGTGCTTCCAAATTTGGCGACCAGGACCTGCGCGCTGACCTGGACTCCGTTGTGGCAGGGTCCGAGCTGAAAAGCGGCAGCAACGTTGCCGATGTGCTGCGGAACTATTACACCAACCTGACGGATTACGACCGCTGCTACCAGTTTATTGCCATGAGCTTTGGCAGCATGAACACCAGCGACAGCGAAGCGTTCCGCAACAAGGTGTACAGCACCATGACGGCGGATGCCGGCATGCAGCTGCTGCTGTATAAGATCGGCATGTGGTCCAGCAGCGGCTGGCAGGTGGATGCCGATGCAGAACCCGCCCTGCGCGGTGCCTGCAATGAACTGGCTGATTACCTGAGCCGCGCTGTGAACGGCGAAAAGGTCAAAAGTGCATCCAGCACCCTGATGCACACGATGGCTGGGCAGGCCCTTGTGGATGCCCTGAATGCACTGGGAGATGGGGAAGCAGCTTCCGCTGCACAGAGCGCACTGGAAGCGGATTCCGGCGCTACAATATCGACCAGCAGCGGGGACGCTGTGGATGATGCCCTGAACACCGCAACCGAAAAGCTGAAAACGGATTTTAACGCCCAGGCCTTTGAGCTGGGGCTGCTGGTATTGGGCGCTGCCGCCCTGCTGGGCATGGTGGTGTGCATTGCCATGCTGATCAGCCACCGCAGCAAACGCAATCGCTGAGCCGGGCAAACGAAAGAAAAAGGAATGGGGCGCTGCCGGGTGAAACGGCAGCGCCCCATTTTATGTGGAAAGAAAGTAAGGGCAACACCGCACAATTCCCGCCTTGCGGCTTAAGCACCGCTCCGGCAGCTGCGGCACGGCATCTGCGTTGCCAAAA
>NZ_PSQF01000120.1:0-7202 GCF_003324125.1 Subdoligranulum sp. APC924/74
TTTTGGCAACGCAGATGCCGTGCCGCAGCCGCCGAAGCGGTGCTTAAGCCGCTAGGCGGGAATTGTGCGGTGTTGCCCTAACTGTTTTCCCTCCTCACTTCAATCTTTCCCCCATTTATGCTATACTCTTCCCAACCCGACGCCCCATGTCCGGCCGCTTTTGCCCCGGTTCCCGCACTGTGTCGTGGTGTTTTTTGCTTCGGCTGTGGTATCATGCAGCTATAGGGAGGATGAATCCAATGGATCAACAGAAAATCGGCACTTTCTTGAAGCAGCTCCGCCAGGAGCGCCAGCTCACCCAGGAAAACCTGGCTGAAATCATGTGCGTGACCAACCGCAGTGTTTCCCGCTGGGAAAACGGTGTCAACCTGCCCGACCTCCCTACCCTCATCCAGCTTGCCGATTTTTACGGCGTGGAGCTGCGTGAACTGTTAGACGGAGAAAGGAAGCCTGATGCAATGAACACCCCCGAAACCAAAAGTGCCACCGAAGAGACCGCCCGCAAGGTTGCGGACTACAGCAATGACGTGATGGAAAAAGTGACCCACCGGTTCCATTACATGTACCTGATCTCGATTGCCACCGTCCTGATCTACCTGGTCATGAACCACTTTGATTTTTCCGGTTCGCCCGTGCTGCAGGCCATCCAGGGTGCCTGCCTGGGCATTGGGCTGGGTATGCTGATCGTGGGTGCCATTTTCACCAGCAAGTACGGCAATAAAATCATTGCCTTCAAGGTACAGATGCTGAAACACAAATCATAATAGACATAGCAAAAAGTCCGGCGCTCTGCTGCACACAGTGCGCCGGACTTTTCTATTATGGGAAGATATTGGAGGCTTTCGTCACCCGATACAGGCAGCTGCTTGCCAACTGCCTATATAATAGGTAGCTATTTATTCAACGTCCTGCAAAGCGGCGTAGTTTACTTCGCCGGTGCGGACCTTGACCACCTTGGCCACATTGTAAACAAAGATCTTGCCATCACCGATATGGCCGGTGTACAGAACCTTGGTGGCGGTGTCGATGATCTTGTCTACCGGGATCTTGCTGACAACAACTTCAACCTTGACCTTGGGAATCAGGGTTGCGTCGACCTCAGCACCACGGTATTTCTCACCGCTGCCCTTCTGCAGGCCGCAGCCCATAACCTGGGTAACGGTCATGCCGGTCACGCCGACAGCGTTCATGGCAGCTTTCAAAGCTTCAAACTTGGCCAGCTGCACGATCATAACGACCTTGTGCATGCCGGAATCCAGCTCAGCGGGCAGAGGTTCTTCCTTGACGACCTTGACGGCGGCATTGATTTTGGCCTCGCTGGCCATGGTGATGTCGTCTTCACCCAGGTCGGTGTTCTCGTTCACGCTCATCTCAGCGTAAGTCGGGTCAGAGATGGAGAAGCCGGAGTAAGCGGAAGCCAGGCCGTGCTCGTGGATATCCAGGCCGTCGATCTCTTCTTTTTCGGTCACACGCAGGCCGATGGTCTTTTTGATGATGGTAAAGATGACGGTCATGGAAACCAGCACCCAGGCAGCCACGCAGATAACGCCCAAAACCTGAACGCCAAAGAAACGGAAGCCATGGCCGTACAGCAGGCCCTCACTGGTGGAGAACAGGCCGGTTGCAATGGTGCCCCACATGCCGTTCATGCAGTGCACGGAAACAGCGCCGACAGGGTCATCAATCTTGACAACGTTATCAAAGAATTCAACGGAGAAGATGCAGAGCACACCGGCAACGATGCCGATGATGGCAGCGCCGAACGGATCAACCATATCGCAGCCTGCGGTAATGGCAACCAGACCGGCCAGAGCACCGTTAAAAGTAAGGGAAACATCAGGTTTGCCGTAACGCACCCAGCTGGTGATCAGCGCGGCAACGGTAGCCAGCGCAGCGGCCAGGTTGGTATTGAAGCAGACCAGACCAGCGGAAACCATGGCGTCATCGCTTGCCATTGCCACGGTGGAGCCACCGTTGAACCCGAACCAGCAGAACCACAGGATAAACACGCCCAAGGCCATGGCGGTCAGGTTGTGGCCGGGGATTGCGCGGGCCTTGCCGTCCTTGCCGTACTTACCAATACGGGGGCCAAGCATCCAGGCGCCCAGGCAGGCGGTAACGCCGCCAACAAAGTGAACGGCGGTGGAACCGGCAAAATCATGGAAGCCCAGCTGTGCCAGCCAGCCGCCGCCCCAAATCCAGTGGCCGGAGATGGGGTAAACGATCAGGCTGATAGCGGCCGAGTAGCAGCAGTAAGCGCTGAACTTGGTACGCTCTGCCATGGAGCCGGAAACAATGGTTGCTGCCGTTGCACAGAACACGGTCTGGAACACGGCATAAACCCAAAGGGGCACGCCCTCCGGCAGGATGGCGCTGTAGTCGCCGCTCATAAAGGGGGCAAAGCCGCCGATGAGCGGGCCGGAACCTGCAAACATGATGCCGAAGCCGACCAGCCAGAAGCACGGTGTGCCGATGCAGAAGTCCATCATGTTTTTCATCAGGATGTTGCCGGTGTTCTTTGCACGGGTCAGGCCAGCTTCGCACAAAGCAAAGCCTGCTTGCATAAAGTACACCAGGAATGCCGCAACCAGCACCCAGATGACGGTTGATGAGTTGTACATATTCAAACCACTCCTCTCAAGATCAAACCACGGCGCTTCCTCTATTTTTTCTTGCCGCATTAAGCCGCATTAAGCCAGATGCTTAAATAACAAAAGCGCCGGGCAGGATGTACCTGCCCGGCGCCATTGCCGTGGTTTTGATTTGCCCACATTGTAACCCCGGCAAGCCCCGCCGTCAAGCAAAACTTTTCATTTTTTGTCAAAATGTGCAGTTTGCACAGCGTTCCCCGTTTTGTTCTTCCGCTCGTTTGTGCAACCTGCATTTTCTGCCCGGCTGTCAACTTTATTCTGCATGGTGCTTTGCGCGCAAATTTACATTTTTTATCGTAAAGACACGGTTTCACAATATTTTTGTCACATTTTTTCAAAACCCGCTACCAAAAATTGAGCCGCTGTGTTATAATAAAACCATACTTGGGTAAAATTTGCCCGGCTCGGTTTTTGTACCGTGTACGGGGGAAAATCAACGGTGCTGTGCACCGCAAGCTAAAGGAGGATATTGCCCAATGAGCAATTCTATCGCTCTGCTCGCCCTTGAGGCCGCTGACGGCACTGTGGTTCTGACCAGCATCACGCTGGTGTTCGCCATGCTGGTTGCGCTTTGCCTCATTATCACTGTGGAAGGCAAGATTTTTGACGCCATCAAGAACAAAAAGAATGGCACCAAAGCCGCCCCCAAGGCACCTGCCGCCCCTGCAGCGCCCGCTGCACCGGCCGCACAGAACATCGCCAAGGCTGCTCCTGCCGCCCCCGCAGCACCCGCTGCTGACGGCTCCATCCCCGGCGAGATCGTTGCTGCCATTGCTGCAGCCGTTGCCTCTCTGGGTGAAAACCTGACCATCCGCGGCATTCACCGCGTTCAGAAAAAGACGGCTACTGGTTCCCGCCGCGGCGCCTGGGGCGACGCCGGCGTTACCCAGAACACCACGCCGTTTATGTGATGGAAAGGGGACGAAACAATGGGAGCAATTTTTACCAACATCGCTGAGATCTTTGCCAACTCCGGTTGGGCACAGATTTTCTTTGCTGAGGGCGGCTGGAAGTATGCCGTCATGATCGGCGTGGCCTGCGTGCTGCTGTACCTGGCCATTGTCCACCAGTTTGAGCCTTTGCTGCTGCTGCCCATCGGCTTCGGCATGCTGATGACCAACCTGCCGTTGGACGGCATCTTCCATATGGACATCTTCATCAACGAAACGCAGCACATCAACTGGGAACTGCTGGGTACATCCGGCGGCATGGCGGACTATATTTACTTAGGCGTCAAACTGGGTATCTATCCCCCGCTGATTTTCCTTGGCATCGGTACCATGACCGACTTTGAGCCGCTGATCGCACGTCCGTCCAGCCTGCTGCTGGGCGCTGCCGCACAGCTGGGCATCTTCTTCACCTTCGTTGGCGCCAAAATCCTGGGCTTCACCAACAAGGAAGCCGCTTCCATCGGCATCATCGGCGGTGCCGATGGCCCGACCGCTATCTTCGTCACCACCCGCCTGGCCCCGCACCTGCTGGGTTCCATCGCGGTTGCCGCGTACTGCTACATGGCGCTGGTGCCTGTTATCCAGCCGCCCATCATGAAAGTTCTGACCACCGAAAAAGAGCGTCAAATCGTGATGGAAAGCCCGCGCAAGGTTTCCAAGACTGAGAAGATCCTCTTCCCGATCATTGTTACCATCATCGTTTCCCTCACCCTGCCCGATGCCGCCATCCTGGTTGGCTGCCTGATGCTGGGCAACCTGATGAAGGAATGCGGCGTTGTTGAGCGTATCAAAAAGACCGCCGGCAACGAACTGATGAACATCATCACCATCTTCCTGGGCTTCAGCGTTGGCTGCACCACCAATGCCGCAACCTTCCTGAACATCCAGACCGTTGAGATCATTGTTCTGGGCATTGTTGCTTTCGGTGTCGGCACCGCAGGCGGCGTTCTGCTGGGCAAGGTCATGTGCTTTGTCACCCACGGCAAGATTAACCCGCTGATCGGCTCCGCCGGTGTTTCCGCTGTTCCCATGGCCGCCCGTGTTTCCCAGAAAGTCGGCCAGGAATACAACCCCCGCAACTACCTGCTCATGCACGCCATGGGTCCCAACGTTGCCGGTGTTATCGGTTCCGCTGTCGCCGCCGGCATCCTGATCAACATGTTCGGCTGATCCTGATACCTAACCCCTAAAACTCAACCGCCCGTCACATTTTGTGTGACGGGCGGTTTTTTATATCTATCCATTTAGAACTTAGGGCAGCACCGCACAATTCCCGTCTTGCGGCTTAAGCACCGCTCCGGCAGCTGCGGCACGGCATCTGCGTTGCCAAAATGCTCGATAATGTCGGGTTGCGGTACCCGCATCGTGCTTCGGGGGCAAAAGCCCCTCGCACTCTGCGACCGCTGCCCCTGCTTCGGTTCGCTGTTTCCGCCACTGGCGGCGCTCACCTTTGCAGCATCCAGTATTACCTGCGCTTTTGGCTTGGCATCTGCCGCACCTCGCTCGCCGTATCGGCACTTAGAATTATGCGGTATTGCCTTAGGGAATCACTGCGCATCCCGGAACCTTTTCCATCCCGTTTTGTACCCGTCCCCAATCCGATTCCTCATTTTCCCCGCGTCGCAGCTTCGCCCCGCCGCCAACTCCTAACTCCTACTTCCTAACTCCTAACTATCATCTCCCGTACCTAACCCCATTCCCCGTTAAAACGTCCTCCTCCCACCGGATCCCCGGCTTTCTTCCTTTCTGGGCTTCCACCAAAAACAGCCAGGGTTTGCTGTGTTCATCCTTGCGCACCAGAGCCACCCGCTTGGGCTCCAGCCCAACGGCGCAGAGCGCGGCAAACACCGCCGCCATCTGTTCCGGGCGGTGGCATAGGGCCAGCTTGCCGCCATCGTGCAGGGCACGGGCCGCACAGGCGGCAACATCCTGCATCGTGCAGCTGCCGTCATGCCGGGCCGTGGCGCGGCGGGCATCCGGGCTGACATATCCGCCGGTAAAATAGGGCGGGTTGCAAGCGGCGAAGTCATATTTCCCCTGTTCCGGGCCGCTTTTGCAGAACATCCGCAGGTCGGTGCAAAGAGCGGTAATATGCTCTGCACCCGGCGTTTCCTGCACAGCACGGCGGCACAGGGCCGAAGCATCGGCATCCAGCTCCACCGCTGTGCATGGGCCGCGGTGCCCGGCATCGTGCCAGGCCAGCGCTACGATTCCGCACCCGCTGCACAGGTCCAGCGCTGTTTCTTTGCGGCGCGGCATGGCAAACCGGGCCAGCAGCAAGGCGTCCGTACCAAAGGCTGCCCCCGGCCCGGTAAACACCTTGGTGCCGTTATCCAATAGTTCCATTCCCTGTGCCATGTTGTTCTCCTCCGTGTAAACAGTTTGTTAAGATTATTCTGATTTTCGCGCTTTTACTTGCGATATTTCACAATTCAGCGTATAATGATAAAAGATTGACAATTATCGATTGCCTTTGCCACTGCCCTTATTCTGACATTTCTCCCCATAAGGAGGCTCATTTTCATGATCTATACTGTCACCCTGAACCCGGCACTGGATAAAACCGTTGAAATTCCTTCCTTTACCACGGACGGCGTAAACCGCATTACTTCCATCCGCACCGATCCGGGCGGTAAAGGCATCAATGTCTCCAAGGTGGTTGCCGCACTGGGCAGCACCAGCCGTGCCCTTGGTATTCTGGGCGGCAGCACCGGGCAGATGATCTCCGAAGCTCTGTCCGGCCTGAACATGACCTGTGACTTTTTGCCCGTTGAGGGCAACACCCGCATCAATCTGAAAGTGGTGGATCCCATCGCCCACACCAGCACCGAGATCAACGAACCCGGTGTTCCCGTGGACCCGGCTACCCTGCAAAGCCTGCTGGACCACCTGCTGAAGCTGCTGCGCCACGACGATATCGTGGTGCTGGCCGGCAGCCTGCCGGTGAATGCTCCTGCCGACACTTACCGCGTGTGGGGCGATGCCTGCCGCGAAAAAGGTGCCAAGGTCATTCTGGACTCTGACGGTGCCGGCATGGTGGAGGGCGTTAAGGCAAAACCGTTCCTCATCAAACCCAACAGCGAGGAGCTTTCCCACCTGATGGGCCGCGCGCTGGACAGCCAGCAGGAGCTGACCGCCGCCGCCCGTGAGCTGTTGCAGACCGGCGTGCAAAAGGTCATCGTCTCGATGGGCAGCCGCGGTATGCTGCATGTTCTGCCGGAGCAGACCATCTTTGTGCCCGGCCTGCGTGTTCCCGTCAAGGATACCGTTGGTGCCGGGGATGCCGTCATCGCCGCCCTGGCTGTTGCCGAAGAGCGCGGCCTGACGCTGGAAGAAACGCTGCGCCTTTCCACTGCCGCCGGTGCCGCCAGCGTAATGTGCACCGGTACTCAGGCTGCCAGCCTGGAAACCATCCAACAGCTGATGGAACAGGTCACCTACCGCGAACTTTGATTTCCGCCATTCACTTTTTAGGCAATACCGCATAATTCTAAGTGCCGATACGGCGAGCGAGGTGCGGCAGCTGCTAAGCCAAAAGCGCAGATAATACTGGATGCTGCAAAGGTGAGCGCCGCCAGTGGCGGAAACAGCGAACCGAAGC
>NZ_PSQF01000121.1:0-6979 GCF_003324125.1 Subdoligranulum sp. APC924/74
TTATCGAGCATTTTGGCAACGCAGATGCCGTGCCGCAGCCGCCGAAGCGGTGCTTAAGCCGTAAGGCGGGAATTGTGCGGTGTTGCCTAAAAACAAACCGAACGTAAAATAACATGAAATACACCCAATCCATCAACCAAGGGGGCCAAATATATGTGTGGAATTGTAGGCTTTACCGGCAGCGCACAGGCTGCACCGATCCTGCTGGATGGGCTTTCTAAGCTGGAATACCGCGGGTATGATTCTGCCGGCCTTGCTGTGCAGAACGCCGCCGGCAAAATTGAAGTGGTCAAGGCCAAGGGACGCCTGCGCGTGCTGAGCGAAATGACCGATGAAGGCAAAGCCGTGCAGGGCAGCTGCGGCATCGGGCATACCCGCTGGGCAACCCACGGCGAACCCAGCGTGGTGAACGCACACCCGCATTACAGCCGCGACCAGAAAATTGCGGTTGTGCATAACGGCATTATTGAAAATTACCAGGAACTGAAAACCCGCCTGATCAACAAGGGCTTTACTTTTGCATCCCAGACGGATACCGAGGTAGTGGCCCAGCTGCTGGACTATTACTACACCGGCGTTTCAGCGGGGGACAGCCTGGACGCCATCACCCGCATGATGATGCATGTGCGTGGTTCCTATGCGCTGGGCATCCTGTTTGCAGACCAGCCCGGCGTGGTATACGCAGTGCGGAAAGACAGCCCGTTGATTGTCGGCAAGGCCGAAAACGGCAGCCTGATCGCATCGGACGTTCCGGCTTTGCTGAAATATACCCGCACAGTGTATTACATTGATAACCTGGAAATCGCCCGCCTGACCCCGGACAGTATTGAGTTTTTCAACATTGATAAAGAACCAGTTGAAAAAGAAGCCAGCACCATCGAGTGGGATGCCGAAGCCGCCGAAAAAGGCGGTTACGAGCACTTTATGATGAAGGAAATCCACGAACAGCCCACCGCTGTGCGGGATACCCTCAGCCCCCGCATCAAAGATGGCCGCATTGATCTGAGCGAGCTGGGTCTGGATGAAGAAGCCATCAAAAATGTGCGCCGCATCTATATCATTGGCTGCGGCTCCGCCTACCATGTGGGCGTTGCGGCACGCTATGTGTTTGAAAGCCTGGCCCGCCTGCCGGTGGAGGTGGATGTGGCCAGCGAGTTCCGCTACCGTGACCCCGTGCTGGAGCCGGATTCCATGGCGGTCATTATCAGCCAGAGCGGCGAAACCGCCGATACCCTGGCTGCCCTGCGCGAATGTAAGGAGCGCGGCGTGCGCACCATCGGCATTGTGAACGTGGTGGGCTCTTCCATTGCGCGTGAGGCCGATGCAACCCTGTACACCTGGGCCGGGCCGGAAATTGCCGTTGCCACCACCAAGGCATACAGCACCCAGCTGGCAGCCTGCTACCTGCTGGCGGTCGAATTTGCCCGTGTGCGTGGCAAGATTGAGGAAGAAAAATACGCCGAGCTGGTGGCCGAGCTGCAGATCCTGCCGGATAAGATCGCCAAGACGCTGACGGATAATGAGCGCATCCAGTGGTTTGCTTCCAAGTATGCTTCCGCAAAGGACGCTTTCTTCATCGGCCGCGGGCTGGATTACGCCGTGGCGCTGGAAGGCAGCCTGAAGTTCAAGGAAATCAGCTATATCCACTCGGAGGCTTTCGCTGCGGGCGAGATGAAGCACGGCCCGATCTCCCTGATCGAGAAGAACATGTTGGTGGTGGGTGTGCTGACCCAGCCGGACCTGTACGAGAAGATGGTATCTAACCTGGTGGAAGCCAAGAGCCGCGGCGCTTATATCATGGGCCTGACCACTTACGGCAACTACAGCATTGAAGATACCGCCAACTTTACCGTATATGTGCCCAAAACAGACCCGCACTTTGCCACCAGCCTTTCGGTGGTGCCGCTGCAGCTGCTGGCATACTATGTCAGCTGCGCCAAAGGCCTGGATGTGGATAAACCCCGCAACCTTGCCAAGAGCGTTACGGTTGAATAAATCTTGCGTCAGTTGAAGCAATACTGCTGGCCTGACAAAAATAAACGCTGCATTTTGTGCACTTTTTACTCCGTCTGCCCTGCCGGAAGCAGGACAAACGGAGTAAATTTGTGTTATAATAACAGAAATTATGCAAATACAGTTGCCCGGAGTGGCGAAAATGTGGTAGAATAACTTGCTTTGCCCATAATGCTGCAAGATGTTCTGATAATTACTTTTACTTTTTTGCTTTGATTATCAAATTATAAGCCATAGAACACAAGGCAATACCGCACAATTCCCACCTTACGGCTTAAGCACCGCTCCGGCGGCTGCGGCACGGCATCTGCGTTGCCAAAATACTCGATAATGTCGGGTTGCGGTACCCGCATCGTGCTTCGGGGGCAAAAGCCCCTCGCACTCTGCGACCGCTGCCCCTGCTTCGGTTCGCTGTTTCCGCCACTGGCGGCGCTCACATTTGCAGCATCTAGTATTATCTGCGCTTTTGGCTTAGCAGCTGCCGCACCTCGCTCGCCGTATCGGCACTTAGAATTATGCGGTATTGCCACAAATCAAACAAGATTTGAGAAAATAGAAAAATGCCCGCTGCGCCTTGGTTTTGGAAGGAACGGCCGCGGGCGGCGCAGGCGCTGCGCGGCAGCTGTGCAGGGGACAGCCGGCTGCGACATTATTGAAGAAACAGGAAGATAGTGCAATGAAACAGAAAAACAGGCAACTCATCAACGGCTTGCCGCGCCGCATTTTGTTAATGCTGCTGGACTGCGGGCTGATTGTGTTTTGTTATTATCTGGCAATTCTGCTGCGGTTTGACGGTGAGGATTCCATTGTGCCCGCCGCGGTGCTGCGGGCCGAAGTAATCCGTGCCATGGCTCCCATGCTGCCGTATGTGCTGGTTATTTATATGGTCGTGTTCTGGTTTGGCGGCCTGTATGAGATCATGTGGGAGTATGCCGGCATGCGGGACCTTGCCCGCCTGACCTGTCTATCCGGCCTGGCAACGGGTTTTATCCTGCTGTTTGATCTGATCTTCCGCACCCGCCCCATCAGCGGTACGGTGCTGATTCTGGGCGCAGTGTTCAACACGGCAGCCATTGCGGGCGTGCGCTTTTTGTGGCGCTTTGTGCGCACCGCCACCCGCCTGCGCAAGGATAACCGCGCCAAACAAAAAAGCAACGCCGCCCCGCGGGATGCAACCCCGCTGCTGATCGTCGGCGCTGGCAACGCCGGTGCCTGGGCGGTCAACCTATGCAAAAGCAAAAACTCCAGCTTTGGCAACCCGGTCGTGATCGTGGATGACGACCTGACCAAAAAAGGCCTGCGCGTGCAGGGCGTGCCGGTGCGCGGCACCATTTCGGATATCCCGGAATTGGTGCGCAAGTACCATATTGTGGAGATCATCATCGCCATCACCACGCTGAAAGGCGAGCGCCTGAACGAAGTGATCAACTTGTGCAACTCCACCCATTGCCGCGTGCGGATGCTGTCTGACCCGCAGGCGGTGGATGCCAACGGCAAGCCGGTGGTGGCCGGTCTGCGTGAACTGAACACCTCGGACTTTCTTTCCCGCGATGAAGTGCAGCTGAACAGCGCCCAGATCTCGGAATACCTGCACGACAAGGTGGTTCTGGTCACGGGCGGCGGCGGCTCCATCGGCAGTGAGCTGTGCCGCCAGATCATGCGCTACCGCCCGCGCCAGCTGTTGATTTTCGATATTTACGAAAACTCCGCCTATGAGCTGGAAATGGAGCTGCGCAATAAATACGGTGCAGATATCAACGTTGTCACGCTGATCGGCTCCATCCGCGATATCAAGCGTCTGGATGAAGTGTTTGAAACCTATCATCCATCCGTTGTGTTCCATGCAGCTGCCCACAAGCATGTGCCGCTGATGGAAGTAAGCCCGGCGGAAGCCGTTAAAAACAACGTGTTCGGCACCAAAAACCTGCTGACCAGCGCGGCGGAGCATGGGGTGGAGCGCTTTGTGCAGCTTTCGACCGATAAGGCGGTCAATCCTACCAATGTTATGGGCTGCACCAAACGCATCTGCGAAATGCTGATCCAGACCTTTGCTAAGAACACTTCCATGAAGTGCATGGCCGTGCGCTTTGGCAATGTGTTGGGCAGCCATGGCAGCGTGATCCCGCTGTTTGAAGAGCAGATCAAGAACGGCGGCCCCGTTACCATCACCCACCCGGACATCGTGCGCTACTTTATGACGATCCCGGAAGCTGCCCAGCTGGTACTGCAAGCCGGCGGCCTGGCCCAGAGCGGCAGCATCTATGTGCTGGATATGGGTGAGCCGGTCAAAATCATGGACCTGGCCACCCGGCTGATCCGGTTCTATGGTTATGAGCCGAACGTAAACATGGAAATCAAGGTAACGGGCCTGCGCCCCGGCGAAAAGCTGTACGAGGAGCTGATGCTGGATTCCGAGCAGGACCGCATGACCAAAACCGCCCACGATAAAATCTTTATTGCTCCGCCCATGCAGATTGACCTGGCGGCATTCTATGAGGAGCTGCAGAACCTGCGTCACGATGCGGAGCATAATGACGAGGGCGCGGTGCTCAGCCTGCAGCGCATGGTGGGCACTTATCACCCCAACCGCGTGGTGAACGAGGACCACACCGTAAGCGCCGCCCATGGCAACACTGAAACCATTGATAAGGAAGAGCTGCAAAAGGCGCTGGACGAACAGCATTCCACCCAGCAGAACGCCCAGTGACGGCGGCCTGGCCGGGGCCTGCGGGCGCAAAACCTTCCCCAAGGAGGCTTGACTTATGTATGAATCCTGTATCAAGCGTTTGCTTGACCTGATTTTGTCGCTGGCAGCCTGTGTGGTGCTGGCAATCCCAATGGGAATTATTGCCCTGTGGATCAAAAAAGATTCGCCGGGACCGGTGTTCTTTAAGCAGCGCCGGGTTGGCCGCGGCAAAAAATGCTTTAATATCTTAAAGTTCCGCACCATGCGTGGGGATACCCCCCACGATGTGCCCACCCACCTGCTGAAAAACGCAGACAGCTATATCACCAAAAGTGGGGCGTTCCTGCGCCGCACCAGCCTGGATGAGCTGCCGCAGATCTATAACATTGTGGCAGGGCAGATGTCCATCATCGGCCCGCGCCCGGCGCTGTATAATCAGTATGACCTGATCGCCGCGCGCGATGCCGTGCACGCCAATGACATCCGCCCCGGTCTGACCGGTCTGGCCCAGATCAATGGCCGCGATGAGCTGCCGATTGATGTGAAAGCCCGCTATGACGGTGAGTATGCCGCTGACATCACTTTCCTGAACGATGCAAAAATCTTTTTGCATAGCATTACTTATGTGTTCCAGCGCCGCGGCGTGGTAGAAGGCGGCACCGGCACCATGCAGCAGGCCGAAAACAGCCAAAAAAAGCAGAAATAATCCCTGCTTTGGCAATTTGACCAAATGGAAAACCACTGCAAAACCAACATATTTTGCTAAAAAATCCAAATTGACCAAGAAAATATTGAGTTTTTCGTTGAAATATGTTGCAAAAGTCAACCTGATTGTGTAAAATATACATTGTAGTTAAATCTATTTGTGTCAAAATAACAGCAATGAGCCGATGGGAGCTTCTGTTCGGCCATTGTCAATTTGCATATAAACATGAAGGAGAGGCAGTATTATGGCAAACAGGGTATTCCAGAACGTGGTCTACCAGATGAAGGACGCGATCGACCGCGTGGTAGGCGTGGTGGACGAAACGGGAGCCGTCATCGCCTGCTCCGAGCTGGGGCAGATCGGCGAAATGCGGGAAGGCTTTGCTGTTGCCCGCCTGACGGCCGGGGATGCCTTTGAAAAGGACGGTTATGCCTACCACCAGTTCTCCAACGCAAAACATAACGATTATGCTGTGTTTGTGGAAGGCAACGATCCCACTGCCGCCCAGTTTGCTTCGCTGTTGTCCATCAGCCTGCAGAGCATCAAGCAGTACCACGATGAAAAGTTTGATAAAACCAATTTCATCAAGAATGTGGTGCTGGATAATATCCTGCCCGGTGATATTTACGCCAAAGCGCGGGAGCTGCACTTTGTTTCGGATGTGCAGCGCGTGGTTCTGTTGATCCGCGTTACCTCCGGCAATGATATTTCCGCTTATGATGTGGTCAGCAGCCTGTTCCCGGATAAACAGAAAGACTTCGTGTTCAACATCAGCGAAACAGATACCGTGCTGGTGAAAGAAATCCGCCCTGATAACAATACCCGCGATATGGAAAAGCTGGCAGCTTCCATTGTGGATACCCTGCAGGGCGAACATTATATCAAGGCAGTTGTCGGCATCGGCACCCCCATCAGCAACATCAAGGATCTGGCCTCCTCCTTTAAGGAGGCGCAGATCGCCATGGAAGTTGGTAAGGTATTTGATACCGAAAAGCAGGTCATCAGCTATGATCACCTGGGCATTGCCCGCCTGATTTATCAGCTGCCTACTACCCTGTGCGAAGCATTCCTGCGCGAAGTATTCAAGCAGGACAGCATTGATTCGCTGGACTCTGAAACGCTGTTCACCATCCAGCGCTTTTTTGAGAACAACCTGAACGTTTCCGAAACCAGCCGCGGTCTGTTTGTGCACCGCAACACACTGGTTTACCGCCTGGAAAAGATCAAGAAGCTGACCGGCCTGGATCTGCGCAAGTTTGACGATGCGATTGTGTTCAAGGTAGCCCTGATGGTCAAAAAGTATCTTTCCTCTGACCCTGCCCGTTACTAAAATATCCTATAAGCGCTTTTTCCGCGCCCCCTGCTTGGTGGGCGCGTTTTTTGTTGCAGGTTTGCTGGAAGAGAAGATGAGCGGATAAGTGGAATGCAGGAAAACAAAACGGATGGATGAAGAAAAATAGGAGAGGGGAGAACGGAAAAAGGGGCGGATGAATAAGGGCAATACCGCATAATTCTAAGTGCCGATACGGTGAGCGAGGTGCGGCAGATGCTAAGCCAAAAGCGCAGATAATACT
>NZ_PSQF01000122.1:0-6938 GCF_003324125.1 Subdoligranulum sp. APC924/74
TTTTGGCAACGCAGATGCCGTGCCGCAGCCGCCGGAGCGGTGCTTAAGCCGTAAGGCGGGAATTGTGCGGTGTTGCCTTAGATATAAAGAAAGAACAGGCCCGCATCTCTGCGAACCTGTTCTGCCGTTCCTTTGGGTAAACACGGTTATCGAAAACGGCGGCATAGCCGCTGCGATGGCTCCGGATTACTTAAACTTGCGCTTGCGGGCGGCTTCGGACTTCTTCTTGCGACGCACAGACGGCTTCTCATAAGCCTCGCGCTTGCGCACCTCAGCAAGAACACCGCTGCGGGCAGTGCTGCGCTTGAAACGGCGCAGGGCGCTCTCAAGGGATTCGCCCTCTTTGACACGGATCTCCGACATCTTTTTCCCTCCCTTGGTCTGAGACAGGAGTTTGCCGGTCAATCAAAATTACAATCAACCAGTAACTGAAATTATACTATACTTTATAGGCTCCTGTCAACCACGATTTTATGCGTTCTGGCCCACTTTTTGAAATTTCATAAAAAGTTCAGTTTTTTGCCCTCATACGCGGGGTATGGGCAATAGTTTATACAAAATAATAAATAATAATGAATAAAGAATAATGCTGGTGCGCCGCCCGCAGCGGCGCAAATAAAATAGGTTGGCTGCTCTGGCTGGAATGCTTTTTGCCGGAGCAACTGACTTGGTTAAAATGTGACGCCGTGGGCGGCACACATCCATTATTCATTATTCTTTCTTCTTTTTTCTTTACCCAAACTTTATACCAACCCCAATGCGTGCAGCCCCAGCAAAGCGCCGTAAATTACCGGCTGGTGCAGCATATAAATCAGCAGCGTGCGGCTGCCCACGGCGCACAGGGGGCGCAGGGCTTTGGGCGGCAGGCCGGGCTGCGCGGTGCAGCGGGCGCGGAACCACCGCGCAAAAAAGTACCCCACCCAATACAAAAACACCCACGGCAAAAGCGGGAAATAATCCGATGAGGAAAACACCGTCAGATCTGGCAGACCCAGCCAGAAAAGATTCGGCTTGTACCAGGCGGCGGGTAGGGCCGCCAGGTGCGTTCCCTCAAACCCCAGCCAGCCCTGCGGCAGCTGGTTCAGCAGGGCAAACAGCACCGCGCTGCCCGTAACCCCTGCCAGCGGGGGCAGCTTTTCCAGCACGGGGTGCAGCAGACAGGTCAGCAGGGCCGCACAGCCCAGCAGGTGCAGCACGCCGAACCAGATGACTTCCTCCGGCATGGCAACGGCGGTTGCCACGGTCAGCACCACCGCGCAGGCCGCCGTGAGCAGGCCGTTCTTGAGCGGGCGGCGGGATAGGGTAAAGCTGTAACCCGAAAGCAGAATAAAGCTCCAGCAGATATACTGCTGCCACACATGGCAGTGCGTGGACCAGATATCGTACCAACCGCTGGCATGGCCAAAAATATACACCCAGTCATACATGGCATGGTAAACCAGCATATTCAGCAGCGCCAGCCCGCGCAGGGCATCGATCTGCCAAAAGCGCTGCCCGGCTGCCGCACGCAACGACTGTTGTTCGGTTTGCATCGCGTTCCCCTCCCTGCCCTGTGCCAATATGCAAAGGGCTGATGACACTTTACCATACTTGGCATAGCAAATGCAAGGCGCCCTTGCAAAATGACCGAAAATGCGCTAAAATCTTTGGTGAAATATAACAAAGGAGGGGTCCGTTATGCCCGATATCCGTCTTGTTGCATTGGATCTGGACGGCACCGTATTCAATGATGAAAAAGAGATCACACCCCGCACGCTGGAAGCCATCCGTGCTGCCATTGCCAAAGGGGTTGATGTCATCCCCGCAACGGGGCGTGTGGCATCGGGTGTGCCGGAAGCGTTTTTGCGCATTCCCGGCGTGCGGTATGCCCTGACTTCCAACGGGGCCAGCGTGGTGGAGCTTTCCACCGGCAAACCGCTGGTCAACCTGCCGTTTGATGCTGCCCTTGCCAGCGACATTTATGATATCGTGGCCGCAACGGGCGGTGCCATGGGCATTTTTATCGGCGGCAAAGCCTACACCGATTATTTTGGTGCCAATGACGGCCTTGCCCTGATGCCCCCTGCCCTGCGCCGCTACCTGCGCGACAGCCGCATTGTGGTGAATGACATGCACGCAGTGTTCGCCGCCCACCCGCACGAGGTGGAAAAGTTCAGCATCACCTATCGGGACAATGCCGCCCGCGATGCCGCCTGGCAGGCTGTTGCCAGCCGGTTTAATGTTGAGATTACTTCCAGCATTCCCAACAACATGGAGATCAACGCCCCCGGCGTGACCAAGGGCAGCGGATTAAAAACGCTGGCCGATACCCTGGGCCTGGCGATGAACCAGGTGATGGCCTGCGGCGATTCCGGCAACGACCTTGCCATGATCCAGGCCGCCGGGTACGGCATTGCGATGGGCAACGCCACACCGGATGTTCTGGCCGCCGCCCGCTATGTAACGGACGACAACAACCATGACGGCGTTGCCAAGGCCATTGAAACCTATGTGTTGAAAGGATAACCCCCTATGCCAAATATCGTTGACCGCTTTGGCCAGCTGGTGGATGACGCCATTTCCAAGCCGGAGCTTGCCCGCCAGCTGCTGCTGTTGGGCTACCGCGCCAAGGATGTGCAGCTGCTGCTTGCCCCGGAAAAAGAGCTCACCCCCGCGCGGCAGTATGCGGCACAGATCGCCATGGACGCCATGATTGCGCCCCTGGCCCACCCGCAGCGGGCGGCGCTGGTCAATATCTTTATGCCCTGTGAACTGCTGCACGCCTTCCACCTGCTGCCGATGTTTGCCGAAGCCACCGCCTGTTACCTGAACGGTGCCGCAGCCGAGCGCGGCTTTATCCATTATGCCGAGAGCGCAGGCATCAGCCCCACGCTGTGCAGCTATCACAAGGCTTTGCTGGGCATGGGGCTTTCCGGCACGGCGGGCAAGCCGCTGTTCACTGCCTGCACCTCCATTGCCTGCGATGCCAACAACCTGACCTTCCGGCGGCTGGCGCAGCATTACGGCATCCCCCACTTTTATCTGGATGTGCCCTATGACCACGACGAGTACGCTGTGGCCGAAGTTTCCGACCGCCTGCGAGAGTTCGCCGCCTTTTTGGAGGATGCGACCCACCAGAAGCTGGACGAAGCGGCCCTGCAGCAGGCAGTCGCCCACAGCGGCCGCACGCTGGAACTATTGCAGCAGGCACAGGCCGCCAAGGCCGGGCGGAACCTGCACAACGATGTCACCTCCGAATTTTACGAAGTGTTTGTGACCCACACCATGCTGGGCACCCCGCAGGCTGAACAGTACGCCCGCAAGCTGCTGGCGGATATCGAGGCCAGCCCCATGGGTGGCGGCACCCGGCTGCTGTGGGCGCACGCCGTGCCGTTTTATCAGGCGCCCGTGCGGGAGCGGCTGAATTTCTCGGCAGAAAACCAGCTTATTACCTGCGATATGAACGCCGATACCTTAGGCTGCTATATGGACCCGGACAAACCGTTTGAGAGCATGGCCGCGCGGCTGGTGAACAACATCTTTAACGGCAGCGCCCAGCACCGCATCCAGCGCGCGCTGGAGCTGTGCCGCATGCAGCAGATCGACGGGGTGGTCTACTTCTGCCAATGGGGCTGCAAGCAGACGATGGGGGCCGCACAGCTGTTCAAGAGCGCACTGGAAGCCGAGGGTTACCCGGTGCTGCTGCTGGACGGCGATGGCTGCGACCGCGCCAACACGATGGACGGCCAGACCGCCACCCGGCTGGATGCTTTCCTGGAGATGCTGCACAGCAAACAGGAGGCGCTGGTATGAGCAAAACGATTTATTATGCCTGCAAATACGCCCCGCTGGAGCTGTTTGCCGGGTATGGGGCCACCTTCTCGGCGCTGGATCCGCTGGCGGAAAGTTTTTCCTGCGCGGAGCGCTGCGCCCACGCCAACCTGTGCGGTTACGCCAAGGCTGTGCTGGAACAGGTGGAGCAATCCGGCATCCGGGCTTTGGTGCTGACCAACTGCTGCGATGCCATGCTGCGCGTTTACGATGTGCTGGCTGCCAGTGGTAAGATGGAATTTTTGCAGCTGCTGCCCGTTCCCCACCAGAGTACCCCGGCCACCCGCGCCCGCTTTGCGCGGGACCTGCGCAGGCTGGCGGACGCCCTGCAGCGGTACACCGGGCAGGAATTCGACGCCCAGCGCGCCCACGCCTTTTTTGTGCACAAACCACACGCCGAGGGTCCGCATCTGACCCTGCTGGGTGCCCATGGCGGCAGTGTGCTGTATGATACCGTGCAGAAAGCCTTTGCCCTGCCCGTGGTGGATGCTACCTGCACCGGCAACCGTGAGCTTGCCGATGTTGCCCCCGCCGCACTGGAGGACTTTTTGCCCGGTTACGCCGCCGCCCTGCTGGGCCAGATGCCCTGCATGCGGATGGATGCCCCGGTCAGTGAGCGCGCCGCCCTGGTGGACGGCCAGACCGTTGGCATTGTGTACCACACCGTGCAGTTCTGTGATTATTACGCCCCCGGCCTGACCGCGCCGGAGCAGTTCCATCTGCCGGTATTAAAAATTGAAACCGACTGTTCCCGCCAGACCTTTACCAGCGGCGGCGGGCAGCTGAGCACCCGCCTGGGCGCATTTGCCGAAAGCCTGAACGCCGTTCCCGATACCGAAAACAAGGAGGCCCCCGCCATGAACACCAACGCACAATATGCCGCCGGCATCGACAGCGGCTCTGCCAGCACCGATGCCGTGATCCTGGATCGCAGCGGAAAGATCTGCGGCTGGGCCATTGTGCCCACCGGCGCCGGGGCTGCAACCGGCGCCCGCCAGGCACTGGAACAGGCCCTGACGATGGCAGGCATTGCCGAAAGCGACCTGGGTTCCAAGGTATACACCGGCTACGGGCGCGAGTTCCTGGGCGATGACGGCGCAGCCGTGACCGAGATCACCTGCCATGCACGCGGGGCTCATCATCTGGACCCCGCCGTGCGCACCGTGATCGACATTGGCGGGCAGGATTCCAAGGTGATCCGCCTGAGCGAAAGCGGCGCTGTTGAAACCTTTGCGATGAACGACAAATGCGCCGCCGGTACCGGCCGTTTTTTGGAGATGATGGCCCGCACCCTGCAGATGAAGCTGCCGGAGATGAGCGAGCTTGGCCTGGACTGGCACAACGATGTGACCATTTCCAGCATGTGTACCGTGTTTGCGGAAAGTGAGGTCGTCAGCCTGATTGCCCGCAGCACCGCACCGGCGGATATCATCCACGGCCTGAACAAATCTGTTGCGGGCAAAACCGCTGCCCTGGCCCGCCGCACCGGCGGCGTGGCCCCCTTTATGATGACAGGCGGTGTAGCCCGCAACCGCGGCGTTGTGAAAGAGCTGGAAACCGCCCTGAAAGCCCCGGTGGAGGTCAGCGAGTACAGCCAACTGTGCGGCAGCCTGGGCGCAGCGCTGTTTGCGCTGGAAAAAATGGGCGTGAAGCTGTAAAACCTCCGGTGCGCAAAATACTTGCTTTAAGTCGCACTTTCGTGTACACTAGGGTGTATCATATTAAGATAGCATGATGGCTGCAAAAATAAGGAGGGCTTTCTTATGTCTTGGGGAACAAATGTACTGGTCGGCCAGTCCGGCGGGCCGACTGCTGTGATCAATTCCAGCCTGGCCGGTGTGTATGAAGCTGCCAAAGCTCTGGGCGCCGCCCATGTATACGGCATGGAGTATGGCATTCAAGGGCTTTTGCAGGGCAAGATTGTGGACCTGGATGACCGCCTTGACGACAAGATGGAAATTGAGCTGCTCAAGCGCACGCCGTCCAGTTACCTGGGCAGCTGCCGGTTCAAGCTGCCCAACCCCGCCACGGACGAACGCCCCTTTGTGCAGCTGTTTGAGCTGTTTGCCAAGTACTGCATTGGGGCTGTGTTCTACATTGGCGGCAATGATTCGATGGACACCATTGCCAAGCTTTCCGCTTACGGGGCTGCCAAGGGCAGCGAGATCCGCTTTATCGGCGTGCCCAAAACCATTGACAACGACCTGATGTACACCGACCACACCCCCGGTTACGGCAGTGCCGCCAAGTACATTGCCACCATCCTGAAAGAGGTCATCTGTGATTCCAGCGTGTATGACATCCGCAGCGTAACGGTGGCCGAGATCATGGGCCGCCATACCGGCTGGCTGGCCGGTGCCGCCAGCCTGGCTGCCGGGGCTGACTGCAACGGCCCGGACATCATTCTGCTGCCGGAGCGCCCCTTTGACGAGAATGTGTTCCTGGAAAAAGTAGCCCAGCTGGAAAAAGACCGCCACAATGTCATCATTGCGGCCAGCGAGGGCGTAAAAAACAAGGACGGCGTTTTCCTGTGTGATTTGGTATCCACAGCAGGCCAGCTGGATGCTTTTGGCCATAAAGCCATTTTGTCCGGCACCAGCCGCTACCTGGCGGATTTGATCCATGTGCGCCTGGGCTGCAAGACCCGCGCGATCGAGTTCTCTACCCTGCAGCGCTGTGCCTCCCATCTGGCAAGCCGCACCGACATTACCGAGGCATACCAAGTGGGCGGTGCTTCGGTGGAAGCTGCTTACCGCGGCGAAACCGGTAAGATGTGCGCCATCCGCCGCATTTCAGATATGCCGTACCGCACCGAAACCGAGATGGTAGATGTGCAGAAGGTTGCCAACCTGGAAAAGCGCGTGCCGGATGACTGGATCAGCCCGGACGGCATGCATGTGACCGAAGCATTCCATCACTATGCCCGCCCCCTCATCCAGGCCGAGCTGACCCCCATCTACATCGACGGCGTGCCCCGCCATCTGCATCTGCATTGATTTACGGGGGTTTTTGTTCCTTCTTTGAAAAGAAGGAAGCAGAAGCTTTAATAATATAACACAATAATATTATTTTCCATCAAGAAAGCAATGAATAATAAAAGGCGCATCGCAACCCCTTGGATAGGGTGT
>NZ_PSQF01000123.1:0-6926 GCF_003324125.1 Subdoligranulum sp. APC924/74
TTATCTGCGCTTTTGGCTTGGCATCTGCCGCACCTCGCTCGCCGTATCGGCACTTAGAATTATGCGGTATTGCCTTATCTACTTTCACCGGTTTTATTTTGCACCAAAATCTGCTGCAAAGTCATGGGTCAGGCCGTCCTGGTTCAGCATGGCTTCCAGCGTATCAATTTCGGTGGAAACATCCATGCTAACATCCTGCAAAAGGGTATCGTACAGCTTTTCATATGCCGTATTCAGGGTGTGCAGGATACCCACGATATCGCGCCGGATTTCCTGCGCGTTCTGGGTAGCACTTTCGCCCAACCCCAGCGCGGTGTTCAGCAGCTTGCGGGTAGTGGGCATATAATATTCGCGGTAGCGGCGCACCCGCGGCAACTGTTCCGGGTGGTTATGCACAAACCCCATGATCGCCGCGCAGTTTTTGCGCATCTGCACCAGCTCTTCATCTGCCTGGTCCCCCAGGCGGCCCTGGCAGGTTTTGAGGTAGTTCAAAAAGTCTGCCCCATCGCGGCGGAACAGCTCTTCATCGGTCAGCGCGGGCTGAGCCGCTTTGGGCTGCACCGGTGCCGCGGCGGGCGCAGGGTGGTACATCGTTTCGTCCAGGTACAGCGTTGTTTCTGCCTCATTCATGCAGGCGTTGGGGTAATGGCCTTTGGCCAAAGCATTCCGCAGGTCTTTGCGCACCTTATCGGCGCGCACCACGCTGCTGCGGGTCAGCTCCGGCAGCTCCGCCGTAAAGCCGTGCATGCCGCGCAGGTAGCGGCGCAGACGGCCAAAATAGTTTGCTGCGTGGCAGCCTGCGTACCCCATGACAAAAAATCCCAGCGTGCAGGCGGTAAACGTCGGAGCCAGAATATTGAACACCGGCATTGCACTCCACAAGCTTGCATCATTGGGTGCCACACCGGCAAGGATGGCCATAACCAGCGCAGCAATGGCAAAGCAGCCGCCGAACACCCAGCCCAGCACGCCCATGGTCATCCAGCCGCCGTAATGCCCGGCCAGGCTGTTATCCAGCTTACGGCGGTAGGCAATAAAGCTGTTCTGTTCCGGCCTTTGCGCGGCCCGGTTCAGGGAATCTCCCACACTGTCCAGTGCGCCGGCAATACCGGAAAGCACCGTGGAACTGATGCCCAGCCCAAAGTTGACGGCACCATCCACCAGGTCATTCAGATCCTGCTGGCGGCGGTCACTTTTTTTATCATACGGGTGATTGTTGGGCATAGCGGTTCCTCTTTCTCTTCTCACTCTTTACGTTTCTTCACACGTTTCGTTATTTCAACATCTTGCCAGGCTTTGCAGTTCAGGCTTTATCCGGGGCGTACTGCTGCATCAGGGCAGCGGCGCAGCGCACACCGTCCACGGCGGCGGTCATAATGCCGCCTGCGTAACCGGCACCCTCGCCGCAGGGGTAAAGTCCCGTCAGGCCGGTGCACTGGAAGTTATCCCCGCGCAGCAGGCGCACCGGGCTGGAAGTCCGGGTTTCCAGCCCCGTCAGCACGGCATCCGGTGCCTGGTAAGCCCGCAGCTTGCGGCCAAAGGCGGTAATGCCATCCCGCAGGTCGGCGGCCAGTTCCCCCGGCAGCAGGCTGCCAAGGTCGCAGGGGGTCACGCCGCGGGGGTAGGTAGGCTGCACCGCCCCCAGCTCCAGTTTGCCGCGGCCTGCCAGAAAGCTGCCGACCGTTTCTGCCGGGGCAAGGTATCCCCCGCCGCCCGCACGGTAAGCGGCCTGTTCCAACTGGCGCTGAAATGCGACCGCCTTGACCGGGTCGTTATCAAAATCGCGGCCATCCACGCTGACCACCACGGCGGCATTGGCGTTGCGGCCATCGCGGGCATGGTAGCTCATTCCGTTGGTCACTACGCCGCCATCCTCGCTGGCGGCGGCGCACACCTGACCGCCGGGGCACATGCAGAAGGTGTACACGCACCGCTGGCCCACATGCTGGCTAAGCTGATATTCGCCCCGCGGCAGGGCCGGGTTCCCGGCAGCACCGTGGTAAAGGCTCTTTTCAATTTCTGTTTGCAGATGTTCCGCGCGGAATCCCACCGAAAACGGTTTGCATTCCAGCGGCAGGCCCATGGTATGCAGCACGGCAAAGGTATCCCGCGCGCTGTGGCCCACCGCCAGGATCAGCTGGTCGCAGAGGATGCTGCCCGCCGTAGTAGTAATGCCGCACAGCGCGCCGCCGCTGGTCTGCAGGCCGGTCAGCGCCGTGTTAAAGTGTACTTCCCCGCCAAGGTTTTCGATCTCAGTGCGGATGCTGGTAATAACGCCGCGCAGCAGGTCAGTGCCCACATGGGGCTTTTGCCGCCAGGCGATATCCGCCGGGGCGCCATGCTTCAAAAAGGCGTCCGTCACAAAGCCGCACAAAGGATCCCCCACGCGGGTGGTCAGCTTGCCGTCCGAGAATGTTCCTGCGCCGCCCTCGCCAAACTGGATATTGGCGTTGGGGTCCAGCGCGCCGGTCTGCTCAAACTTTTGCACAGCGGCCACACGGTCCGCCAGGGCCGGACCGCGCTCCAGCACAATGGGGTGGTAACCATTGCGGGCCAGCAGCAGGGCCGCAAACAGCCCCGCCGGGCCAAGGCCGACCACCACAGGGCGGTGTTTCAATGGTGTTTGACCAACCGGAAAGGTAAAATCCGGTTTGCGGGTGAAACAGACACAGGGCGAGGCCCCGGCCAAAGCCGATTCCTCACCCTCGTCATGGAGCGTGATGGCGATGGTATACACCAGCACAGGCGTGCCGTGCCGGGCATCCACCGAAAGTTTTGCCACGCCAGCCTGCGCCGGAGCGTTGCCCCGCAGGCGCAGCGTGCGGTAAGCCTGCCGGACAGCTTCCTGCTCCGGGTCCGGGCAGGAAAGCGGCAGGCGGATATTGCGTACAAGAATCATGGGCTGATGTTTTCCTTTGGTTGGCGGGCATCGGATAGGCCGGAACCCCGGCTGATGGATGCCCGGTTATTGTGAGCTTGCCTGGCACTGCACCGTATAGTTGCCGACTGCAAAAATGTGGCTGGACGACGGCACCTGAATGCTGGCCGCCACGGTTTGCTGGCCAACGGATACCGCCAGATTCTGGCAGTCCACCTGGGCCAGAATGCTGTCTGCCGAAAGTTCTTCCATCTCGCTCTTGGGGCCGTACAGCGTAACCTGATGGATCTGCGCCGTCAGCACTTCCAGGTCAATCGTACTGGGCACATTGACGGTGCGGATGTTGGTTACGGTAAAGGTACGGGAGATCATATCGGTGGTATCAAACCGGATCGTTACAGCGGATACGCCATCCAGCGAAACCACACCGGCAGGCAGTTCAATGTTTTTCTGGTAGTCGCGGTCAAACGCAAACTCACGGCCAAGATCAAAAGCCGCAACGCTCAGTTCGGTCAGGGCGCCGACCGTCTTGGCCGGGCCCGCCACATTCAAGGTAGGAATGCTGAGCGAATACTTCAGATAGGAAGTATCAAACCCGGACGGCGCATTGATAAACACGATGGAAAGCGGCAGTTCCCGCACCTGATAGACTGTCAGGTTGATATCCGCCGTGTTGCTGTCCAGCGTGGTGTATTCCGGCGTTACAATATCGCCGTTTTCATCCCGCAGTTCCAGCGATGCTGTTGCCGACACGGAATCCGAAAGCGAGCCTTCGTGCGAAACAGGGGCCACCACCTCGCTGATTTTATCCAGCTCACTGGTCGGGCCGGTCAGAGTCACTTCGGTGGGGGTGGTGGCAATGCGGTTCAGGGTAAAGCCGTCGGCAATGGTAATGCCGCTGGTATCGGTGGTAACGGGCAGTGTTTTTTCGCCGACGGTATCAAACACAACATCCACCGTCTGCGGGCTGAGCACCGTCAGCTTGATGCCCACGTTGGTATAATCGGTGTTGGTGATGCGGGCCTCCAGCCGCAGGGTGGTTTTGCCCGCCCCCTGCACACCGTTATAGACCGGGTAAACCATAATATCGGAGCTGGACAGCTTGCCGATCAAAGTACCGTTGCCGTCCGCCTGCACCTGCACGTTATCCACTGCCTGCTGGTCCACAATATCCAGCCCTTTGGAGGTATAAATGGTAGATTGGTAGCCATAATTCACGCTGACATCTTTGATGACAAAGGAACCCTGCGGATCCAGAAAGGTAGAAACCACCATCCAGACCAGCACTGCGGCCAGCACGGAAACAATTCCCAGGAAAAAGCGGTTATCCCAAATGGAACCATTCGCTTTGCGCACCGGTTCAGCGGGCTGCGTTTGTTTTTGCATGCTTGCCAGCACCTCCTTTGTTCAGCAGCCGGTTCAACAGCGGCTGCTTTTGCGCTTCGGCTGTTTCCGGCGGAATAATTTCCTCCTGCAGCAGGTTGAACAGGTTCTGGCGGTCCAGGCGGCGGATCAGAACACCATTTTTGGCCAGGGAGATAATACCGGTTTCCTCACTGACCACCACCACGATGGCATCAGAATTTTCGCTCATGCCAAGACCCGCGCGGTGGCGGGTACCCATATCTTTGCCCATTTCCAGGTTGTTGGAAAGCGGCAGCACACACCCAGCGGCCACAATGCGGCCATCCCGGATCACAACAGCGCCGTCATGTAAAGGGGTACCCTCATAAAAGATGGTACCCAGCATTTCGGGGATCACATCCGCCGAAAGCGGTGTGCCGGTGCGGATGATCTCATCCAGGTTGTTCATGCGTTCCAGCACCATCAATGCGCCGGTGCGCGTATCGGAAAGCTGCTCGGCTGCATCGCAGATGGCCACCACGGCGCTCTGCCATGCGCCGCGCAGGGTGGGGTCCTGCCGGTGGGTGGTAAACAGCAGTTTGGTCCAGTTGGTGCTTTGGCCCATGTGTTCCAGCGTGCGGCGCAGTTCCGGTTGGAACAGTACAATAGCTGCAATAAAGCCAATTTGCATCACATTGGTCAGCACCCAGCGCACCGTGCGCAGCTGCATCACATCCGCCAGCGCATAAAACACCAGCAGCAGCAGCAAACCGCGCACCAGCTGCCCGGCACGGGATTTGCGCGCAAACAAAAGGATCTGATACATGGCCAAACTGACCACCGCAATATCGATCACATCACGCAGGCCAAACGTGCGCAGGTTGCTCAAAATGTCCTGGATCACATCAAAAAAGCCAAACATCGCGCAGGCAGCCCCCTTTCCTATCCGTTGTTCTGCCGCAGTATCCGGCTACGGCCCCGGCTGTTACCTTTTAGGGTGTATCTGAAAAGTCAAAAATTCAGTCTATTTCTACAAACGCAGCCAGATTTTGCGTTAAAAAGCCTTAAATCCTGCTTGTGTTTGCGAAATATCCGTCATTTTCTTTGGGCAATACTTTGTTTTCAGATACACTTTAGTATAACACAGTTTGCCCGCCATGCAAATGTGGCAGGGCAAAAAACTGTGCCCATTGTAGAGAAGTACCCGATATGAACGCATTGGCCATGCTGCGGCGAAGTGCAAATGATATAAGCCCCCGCCAGCAAAAAGAGTTATTGCCTTAAGTTGGCGGGCGCACAATGTGCGTTCCTGCGGTCTTTATAAACGAAAAGTTCCGTTTTTTTCAGCACAAACGGTCGTTTCTTAATAAAACTCTGATTACCTTTTCTCAATCAGTGCCACGGCGTGGGCGGCAATGCCAAGCCCCTCGCCGGTAAAGCCAAGGTGTTCTTCCGTGGTAGCTTTCACGCTCACATCGTCCAGAGCAAGGCCCAAAGCATTGGCAATGTTCTGCCGCATGGCCGGGATATGCGGTGCCAGCTTGGGTGCCTGACACAAAACAGTGGCGTCAATGTTGCCAACAGTATAACCGGTTTCATCCAGCAGACGGCCAACCTCCCGCAGCAGCATCAGGGAATCTGCTCCCTCGTACCGCGGGTCGGTATCCGGAAAATGCTTGCCGATATCCCCCAGCGCCGCCGCGCCAAGCAGTGCATCCGAAACTGCGTGCAGCAGCACATCTGCATCGGAATGGCCCAGCAGGCCTTTTTCATATGGGATCGTCACGCCGCCCATAATCAGCTTGCGGCCCTCCACCAAGCGGTGAACATCATAACCATGACCAATGCGCATTGTATTTTCTCCCTTATTCTGTGCCGCGGCGGGCAGGTCCTCTTTCGTGGTAATTTTCAGGTTGACGTAATCGCCCTGCGTCAGGTGCACCGGCAGGCCCGCCAGTTCAAACAGGCTGCAGTCATCGGTCACCAGGTGGACTTTTTCCCCCTGCACAGCTTCCAAGGCCTTCCAGTACAGGTTCCGGCAGAAGCACTGGGGCGTTTGCACCGCAAACAGAGCGGCGCGGTCCGGTGTCTGCACTACAGCGCCGTCATTGGCGATCTTGATGGTATCCTTGACCGCAACCGCCGGGGCAGCGGCCCCCATGGCCTCGGCTTCCGCTAAAGCATCGGTAATAACCTGCTCGCTCACAAAGGGGCGGGCGGCATCATGGATCGCCACCAGCTGCCCTTTTGCCGCGCGCAGACCGTTGCACACACTGTCAGCGCGGGTCGCGCCGCCGCCGACCACGGTGCACGGCTTGGGGCAGGCCGCTGCAATCGCCTGGCAGGCAGGCAGGTTACCGCCTGCCACAAGGATCAGCTCGTCCACCTGCGGGTGGGCGGCAAAAGCCGCCACACTAGTTTCCAGCACGGTTTTGCCGCCGGGCAGGCGGTAACTGAGTTTATCGAATCCCATTCGGCGGGAAGCCCCCGCCGCCACAATGATAGCGCTGACTTTTACCTGGGCATTTTCTTCCACAAAATGACTCCCCTTGCAGATGTATTTCCACGTTTTGCCCACAAAGCATGGTACTGTTTATCGGCACCATGCTCTGCAGCAATTCTTCTGAGGCAACACCGCACAATTCCCGCCTAGCGGCTTAAGCACCGCTTCGGCGGCTGCGGCACGGCATCTGCGTTGCCAAAA
>NZ_PSQF01000124.1:0-6804 GCF_003324125.1 Subdoligranulum sp. APC924/74
TTATCTGCGCTTTTGGCTTGGCATCTGCCGCACCTCGCTCGCCGTATCGGCACTTAGAATTATGCGGTATTGCCTTAACAATTTTCTTTGAAAATAATTACATCCCGCTGGTTGACAAACCGGCGGGATTTGTTTATAATCATACTGTTTCAAATCGAACTGTTTTAATTCAAACAATTAACAATCAAACGAATTGGAAAGTGAGGTGATCCAAACGCAGAACCGCAACCAACAGGAAGACCACGGCTTTGTGCATGTGGGCCGCACCTTAAACTATGCCGCGCGGGAAATTTCCTGCGCGCTGGATGCGTACATCAGCACCAGGGTCAGCCCGGAGCTGACCGGTATGCGCGGTATGGTGCTGGGGTTTTTGATGCAGGAAACGGAAAGCGGCAAGCAAATCTACCAGCGTGATCTAGAAGCCCGGTTCCACACCAACCGTTCCAGCATTACCACCATGCTGCAGGGCATGGAGCAGTCCGGCTTTATCACGCGGGAAGTTGTCGCCAAAGACGCCCGGCTCAAAAGCCTGGTTCCGACCGAGAAAGGCCGCCAATGCGCCGCCGCCATCCACCAGTGCATTTCGGATTTTGAGCATGACCTGCAAAACGGGGTCAGCGCGCAGGAACTGGAAGCTATCCAGGGCACCCTGCACAAGCTGATTGAAAATGCAAAAGCCATCCGCGGCAAAAATTAAGGCGTATCTGAAAAGTCAAAGATTTGGTCTATTTCTATAAGCGCAACCGGATTTTGCGTTAAAAAGCCTTGGAATATACAAAGGATTCCTGCGGCTCCTTGCCTTAAATCCTGCTTGTGTTTGCGAAATATCCGTTATTTTCTTTGTTTTCAGACACACCCCAAAGTGTTCCGCAATGCTTTGGCTTAAGAAGTTCAGGCGCTGCCCCGGGCAGCCAAACAGGAGATACTATATGTTTAAGTCACTTTACAAAGAAACAGAGGGGTTCCGGCTGGTTTCCATCCTGACCCCTTTGTGCATGATCGGCGAAGTGGTGATGGAAATGATCATCCCCAAGCTGATGTCCTCCATCATTGATGATGGCGTTACCGCCGGCAATCTTTCCCACATTTACCGCATTGGCGGCTGGATGATCGTGGCAGCGGCCTTTGGCCTGCTGTTCGGCGTGCTGGGCGGTGTGTTTGGTGCGCGTGCTTCCACCGGTTACGCCCGCAATCTGCGCCGCTCCATGTACCGCAATATCCAAACATTCAGCTTTGCCAATATCGATAAATATTCCACCGCCGGTCTGGTCACCCGTATGACCACCGACGTGACCAACATCCAGAACGCTTACCAGATGATTTTGCGTATGGCCATCCGTGCGCCGTCCAGCATGGTCATTGCCATGATCATGGCGTTCACCATCAACGCCAAGCTGGCTTCCATCTATCTGGTGGCGGTCATCATTCTGGGCGGCTGCCTGGTGCTCATCATGTCCCGCGCCAGCAACTACTTCTCCGCCGCATTCAAAAAGTACGATGACCTGAACGAGAGCGTGCAGGAAAATGTTTCCGCCATCCGCGTGGTCAAAGCGTATGTGCGCGAAGATTACGAGAGTGAAAAGTTCAAAAAGGCATCCGGCAATGTGCAGGAGTTGCTGCTGCGTGCTGAAAAAGTTCTTTCCTTCAACTCTCCGCTGATGATGGCCACCGTTTACACCTGCATCTTGCTGATTTCCTGGCTGGGTGCCCGCATGATCGTGCTGTCCGGTGCTACCAGCTTTACCACCGGCGAGCTGATGAGCATGCTGACCTACTGCACCAACATCCTGACCAGCCTGATGATGCTGTCCATGGTGTTCATCATGATCTCCATGTCCGCCGCTTCCGCCAAGCGTGTGGCTGAAGTGCTGGAAGAAGAAAGCACCCTGTCCAACGGCGAAAACCCGGTTATGAAAGTTAAGAACGGCGCTGTCCGCTTTGATCATGTCTGCTTCCGCTATAAGGCCGATGGCCGCGATGTGCTGTCTGATATCAACCTGAACATCCGTTCCGGCGAGACCATCGGCATCATCGGCGGTACCGGCAGCGCAAAAACCAGCCTGGTGCAGCTGCTGCCCCGCCTGTATGATACCACCGCCGGTCATGTGTACATTGGCGGCGTGGATGTACGCGATTACGACCTGGAGATCCTGCGCAACAGCGTTGCCATGGTGCTGCAGAAAAACGAACTGTTCAGCGGCACCATTGCCGAAAACCTGCGCTGGGGCAATAAGGATGCCACCGATGCCGAGATCGAGGAGGCATGCAAGCAGGCCTGCGCCGATGAATTTATTGAGCGCTTCCCCGATAAATACAACACCCACATTGACCAGGGCGGCACTAACGTTTCCGGCGGCCAGAAGCAGCGCCTTTGCATTGCCCGTGCTCTGCTGAAAAAGCCCCGCATCCTGATTCTGGACGACTCTACCTCCGCTGTGGATACCGGCACCGACGCCAAGATCCGCAAGAGCTTTGCCGAAAAGATTCCCGGCACCACGGTGTTCATCATTGCCCAGCGTATTTCCAGCGTGGAAAACGCCGACCATGTGATCGTGCTGGATAACGGCAGGATCAGTGGTTACGGTACCCCGGCCGAAATGCTGGCCACCAACCCCATCTATCAGGAAGTTTATAACAGCCAGACCAAAGGCTCCGGCGACTTTGACGAAAAGGGAGGCGATAACAATGGCTGAGCAGAAAGCAAAAGTGGTTAAGGTTGGCCGCGGTGGCCCCCGCGGCCCGCGCCCCAAAGTCCAGAATCCCGGCAAGATCTTCATGCGCATCCTGCGCTATGTGATGGAATGCTACCGCATTCAGGTCGTTGCGGTCGTCATCTGCATTTTTGTCAGCGTGTTTGCCAACGTGCAGGGCACTTTGTTCATGCAGACCTTGATCGATGGCTACATCCTGCCCCTGCTGAAAGAGCAGAGCAGTGATTTTTCCGGCCTGGCCCATGCCATCGCCCGCACGGCAGGCTTTTACGGCATCGGCATTGTTACCGCCTTTGCCCAGGCCCGTATGATGGCTTACGTTACCCAGGGCACCCTGAAGCGCCTGCGCGATGAAATGTTTACCCATATGCAGACGCTGCCCATCAAATACTTTGACCGCAACGCCCACGGCGATATCATGTCGCTGTATACCAACGATATTGATACCCTGCGCCAGATGATCAGCCAGAGCATGCCGCAGCTGCTGAACAGCGCTATTACCGTTGTCAGCGTGCTGGTTTCCATGGTTGTACTCAGCGTGCCGCTGACGGTGCTCACCCTGGTCATGGTCGGGATTATGCTGCTGGTCACCAAGTATCTTACCACCAACTCTTCCAAGTACTTTGTTTCCCAGCAGCGTGATATTGGTGCGGTGAACGGCTACATTGAAGAGATGATGAACGGCCAGAAGGTCGTTAAGGTGTTCTGCCACGAGGAAGAAGCCATTGAGCAGTTTGATAAGCTCAATGACCAGCTGTTTGAAAGCGCGGATAAGGCCAACCGTTACTCCAACCTCGGCGGTCCGGCTAACACCCAGCTGGGCAACCTTTCCTATGTGTTCTGCGCCATGATCGGCGGTGCGCTGGCTCTGTCTGGCATGACAGGCCTGACCCTGGGCAAGCTGGCCAGCTTTTTGACCTTCAACCGCACCCTGAACATGCCCATCAGCCAGATCTCCATGCAGTTCAACGCCATCATCATGGCTCTGGCCGGCGGCCAGCGTATCTTTGACCTGCTGGACGAAAAGCCGGAAGTGGACGAGGGCAAGGTCATGCTGGTCAACGCCAAACGCCTGCCGGATGATTCTGTGACCGAAACCAAGGAGCGCACCAACCTGTGGGCCTGGAAGCGTGTGAACGCCGATGGCAGCGCAGACTACCGTGAACTGAAGGGAGATATCGTCTTTAAGGATGTAGACTTTGGCTATGATCCGGGCAAGATCGTCCTGCATGATATCAACCTGTATGGCCGTCCGGGCCAGAAGATAGCCTTCGTCGGTTCCACCGGTGCAGGCAAAACCACCATCACCAACCTCATCAACCGCTTCTATGATATCCAGAAGGGCACCATTGAGTATGACGGCATTGATGTGACCCATATTCATAAAGACGACCTGCGCGCATCCTTAGGCATTGTTCTGCAGGATACCCACCTGTTTACCGGTACGGTTATGGATAACATCCGCTATGGCCGCCTGGATGCAACGGACGAGGAATGCCGCGCCGCCGCCAAGCTGGCCAACGCCGATGAGTTCATCCGCCACCTGCCGGATGGCTATAACACCACGCTGACCGGCGACGGCACCAACCTGAGCCAGGGCCAGCGCCAGCTGCTTGCCATTGCCCGTGCCGCTGTTGCGGACCCGCCGGTACTGATCCTGGACGAAGCAACCTCCAGCATTGATACCCGCACCGAGCGCCTGGTGCAGCAGGGCATGGACGGCCTGATGTATGGCCGCACCACCTTTGTTATCGCCCACCGCCTTTCCACCGTGCGCAACTCGGACTGCATCATGGTGCTGGAACAGGGCCGCATTATTGAGCGCGGCACCCATGATGAGCTGATTGCCCAAAAGGGCCGTTACTACCGCCTGTACACCGGAAATTTTGCGGAAAACTCCTGAAATAGCCTTTCTGCCGGATAAGTGCGCAACAAAAGCGCAATCGGCATAAAAACGGAAAATCCCCATAAAAATACCGGGAAGGATTCCACCCTTCCCGGCGTTTTTGTGTAAAATGCCGTCACGCCGCACAAAACTTGACGATGTGGGAATAATTGGCTATAATAGAGGAGAACACAAGGAGGCTGAACCAACACAGCACTCCTTTTTATATAGATGACGCTTTGGAGGGGGGCTGCGCAGAACACTGCCAGCCGCAGGCGTACAAAACTGAACAACCAACACGATAAACTGAGAGGAGAGCTTATACATGGCTACCAAGAAAATTGCTCAGACCGTTATTACTGAGGATAAGTTTTATACCATCGCCGCTGCAAACGGCAAGGTTGTTGAAGTAAAGGATTACAACACCGAGAACGGCGCTCAGATCCAGCTGTGGGATAATGCCAACGCCGAATGGCAGCAGTGGAGCTTTGTGCGCGCCGGCGAGGGCGTGTACCGCATCAAGAACCGTTTCACCGGCAAGATGATGGACCTGGATTGCTCCGGCGTGACCGATGGCACCCATGTTCACCAGTGGGAAGGCGCTAACGCTTCCAGCCAGCTGTGGATCGTGGAGCCCGCCAATGATGGCCGCGTAAAGATCAAGTCCAACCTGGCCGGCAAGTGCCTGGACCTGGTCAACATGAACACCGAAAACGGTGCAGTCCTGCAGATCTGGGCCGATGTGAACGGCGATAACCAGTACTGGACCATCAACGAAGTGACCCGCAAGCCCAAGACCAGCGCCAAGGCTACCGCCGCTAAAGCAAAGGCTGAAGTGAAGGCTGCCGCTGAAAGCGCTGCCAAGACCGTTGACGCCGCTGCCAAGGCTGCTGCCGAAGTTGCTACCGAGGTTGTTGACGCCGTGAAGGCTTCTGCCGATAAGCCGGTTGCCGAAACCGCCGCTGAGGTTGTTAAGACCGCCAAGAAGGCCACCTGCAAGACCAGCACCAAAAAGGCTGCCGAGGCTGCTGTGACCACCGCAAAGAAGGCAGCCGAGGCTGCCACTGCCGTTGCTGCCGTGGCCACCGACGCTGTCAAGGAAGTTGCTGAAAAGCCCGCCGTTAAGGCCGCTGCCGATGAAGCTGTGAAGGCTGTAAAAGAAGTTGCCGAAAAGCCCGCTGTCAAGGCTGCTGTGGAAGCTGCCGACAAGGCCGTGAAGGAAGTTGCCGAGAAGCCTGCTGTCAAGGCTGCCGCCAAGGCCGCTGACGAAGCCGTTAAGACCGTTGTGGAAGCTGCAAAGCCGGTTGTTGAGGCTGCTAAGCCTGCTGTAAAGGGCAAAAACTCCCGCAAAAAACACAGCAGAAAGTAATTTATTTTAAAACGTCAGAATACCCCCTGATAAAAAATAAGTTCCGCCCGCAGCACCCCCCGCTGCCGGGCGGGACTTTTTTTGTGCAGGATCAATCCCAAAGAAAACTGCCCGTATCACTCCGGCCAAAAACCGGAAAGGATGCGGGCAGCTGTTTTATCAGAATAACGGAAATAAGAGAAAGCCAAATTTTACAGGAAGCTCTGGATCAAGGTTTTCAGGCCGATCAAAATCAGCACAAGGCCGCCAATGCGCTCCGAAACGGCGCGGTACTTATCGCCAAACGCGGCACCAACCTTAACGCCGATGGCAGACAGGGTAAAGGTGGTGCAGCCGATCAGCAGGGCAGCAACCACAATGTTGGCTTCCATTGCGGCAAAGCCAACGCCAACGGCAAAGGCGTCAATGGAGGTTGCAACGGCCAGCGGCAGCATGGCTTTGGCGGAAAAATCGTTGTCCACAGTTTCATCGCCGCCAAAGCTTTCCCGCACCATGTTTACGCCGATCACAGCCAGCAGGATAAAGGCAACCCAAGGGCCAACGCTGTTGAGCAGGTGCTCGAACCGGGAACCGAGAAAGTAGCCAAAGGACGGCATTATGGCCTGGAACGCGCCGAACCAGGCACCGCAGATCAGCGCGTGGGACAGCTGTACTTTGCGCACCGAAAGCCCCTTGCAGATGGAAACCGCAAGCGCATCCATCGAAAGGCTGATGCCGATCATGATCAAGTCAAACAAACTCATACCCAAATACCTCCAAATTAGGGCAATACCGCATAATTCTAAGTGCCGATACGGCGAGCGAGGTGCGGCAGCTGCTAAGCCAAAAGCGCAGATAAT